>JBDKJK010000359.1:0-15038 GCA_039796675.1 Chloroflexota bacterium | reverse complement strand
TCGGCGAGACAATCTTGCAGCGCCTTGCGAGTGGGATTCAACGTGCGCGAATATTCATAGCCCTGGCGCGGTTTGCCGATGCCATCCTGTTTATATGTGGATGTGAAATAAACGGGCGTCATCACGGCGCCGTTGTTTGGGTCGGGTTCTTGCCCTGCGTGAATGGCGAGGGTTTCAAATTTCATTCATGCTCCTTTGGTTGGTTTTCGTGATTATAAGAGGAATATGACGATGGACGATAGACGGCAGACCGTGGTCCATCGTCTGTGGTCCATGTCCACCTAAAGATCTTCGCGTTGAACCCCATCGAACTGCAAAATAAAATCAGCACCGTAAGCTGTGCTGGGAGTTTGAAAGCCTGTTTTCAGATCGCCTGCCAAAATGTGTTTCATGATCTCCACCGCCGTCATGGATGTCAGCCAATAACCTTCGGGGGTGCGTAGTTTTGCTCGGAATGTTTCCTCGCCATCGCTCACTTCCGCGATCATCAGGCTGAAACCTTTTTCGTTCTTCTCGCGTGATGGACCCGACGGAATGACCACACCCACCAGCCACTTTAGAATATCTTTTGCCGCACGCGTGTACAGGATGAAGCCCAAATAACGGGTCAACTTCATCATCGTCACTGCAGGCTTAGGGAAACTCATATAGGTAATGATGTTTGGAATGCGTGTGCTGTGATACGCCGTACTCACATCGCCCCAACCAATGGAAATCAATTGCGAAGGTCCGCGCCCAAAATCAATGTGTTTGATGTCCCACGCATTCGGCACGCCCACGATCTTGCCATCACGCCGCACCCGTCCCTGCCGCTGGCTATTCTCAATGCCAGAGCGAGCTGTGCCGCGTGAAAGTCCGCCGCCAATGCCTTTGATGTAAATCTTCAAATCGGTTGCGCTGGGCAACTTGTGCGCCACATACGCACTCAGACAATCAGACGGCACCACGTCAAACCCACCGCCGGGTAAGAGCATTACGCCTGCGCGTTTGGCTTCTTCATCCATTGCTGCCAATGCCTCAAACCCTTCGATCTCGCCACTGATATCCACATAATGTTTTTTGTTGCAAATACACGCCTCTGCCATCACCTGAAACGTCAGCACAAACGGACCGGCACAATGCAACACGGCATCCACTTCTTGCAAAGCCGCGTCGAGTTTGGCGGTCTCTTCCACTGCAAAGACGCGATACTCCAATTTATATTTCTTTGCTTGTTCACGCACTCGCTTTTCATCTCGCCCCGCTAATATCAAACTCAAACCTTCCTGCATTGCACGTTCGACGATCAACTGCCCCGTATATCCGTACGATCCATACACCAGGATTTTTTTCATTTTCGCTCCGTCCACGATGGGTGTGCATATTTTTCTTTGACGAGTTCTTCTGCTCTTTGAAGTTCGGACTTGGACATTTCTCCACGCTCAAACTGGATTCCCAACTCCGCCTCAAACCCACGGACGAAAGCCTGGGCAGCTCGTTCCCAATCGACTCCGACCCCGAGAACGGATTCGACAGTCGTCGCCCGAGCAAGCAAGCGTTCTTTCGCATTTTGTCTTGCAGAGTCATCTTCAAAAATCAACGCATCGCAAATGCGAGCAAGGTCGTCGGTCAATGGGAGAGAGCCGTGTTGCAGCACGCCTTCCTTCTTTCGCGCCTGCGCCGAGCCGATGAGCTTCTTTCCATCGACTGTGATTTCATAGGTAGAAGGCACTTCAAAACAAACGGGATTTAAGTTTTGCTGCGTATGCCCGTCTTCATGTTCTTTCATCTCAACGGGCACGCTCAACTCGCGCACCGCATGGAGCAAAGCTTGTGCGAGCCGGTTATAAGACTCAAGCACGCCGCCCGCGAGGACGGGTTCATCGGCGGAGCCGGTCACAGAGTAGGTCAATTCGTCGGTATGCAGAATCGCCCGTCCCCCCGTCACGCGGCGGACGACTTCCCAACCATGAGCGTGGAGTCGTTCTACATCCACATCCTTGAAAGATTGAGCATGACCCAACGAAAGGCAGGGCGGATTCCACGAATACAAACGCAACGTGGATATCGCTTCGCCGCGATGGATATGTTCAAGGATGGCTTGATCGGTAGCCATGTTCCATGCGCCAGTGGATGGGGGAGTGTAAAGTAATCGCCAAGTGGTCATAGGTTAATTACGGTAGGGGTGAGGTCACCTCACCCCTACGATTAAATTTTAGAAAATTTCTCAGCCGCATCTTCAATCGTGTTCTCATCTACACTTTCCAAAGGCGGGCGGACAGCCCACTGTGGTAACCCGTGTATTTTATGAAGAAGTCCTTTCAAGATTGGCGCGATGGGCGAGAATTTCTCAAGAAAATGTCGTTGTTCCGTGACCTTGGCTTGCACATCAGACGGGTCTTTGCCCGCTTGGTACAGATCCCAGATCTCGCGCAAATTATCAGAGATGAGATTGGCGGGTGCCGTGATCGCGCCTTGAGCGTTATTTTTGAGCGCGTGATGGAAATACGAATCCGTGCCATTCAGGACGAGCAATTCATTCCCAAAGCGTTGACCTACTGCTGTTGCAAAAGCCTCATCATGCGATGAGTCCTTGATACCTGCAAATTGATCGGGGTATTTGGTCTTGAGCCGTTCAAGCAAATCTAATGAGAAACCAATGCCTGTGGCAGCAGGGATGTGATACCCAAGCAGATGCTTTCCTTGAGGCACTGCTTTTTCGATTAATTCACTAAACCATTGGAATAAGCCTTCATCTGTTGCTTTACGAAAATAATATGGCGGAAGAACCACTGTTCCATCGTAGCCAAGTTCATAGGCGAGTTTGGTCAACTCGATGGTTTCAGTGAGGCTGGGAGTTCCCGTGCCAACGATAAATTTAAAATCCCGCACTTGATGCTTAATCACACGAATCGAACGCAGTAGGGCTTCGCGCTCACGCGGCGAGAAGGAAGGTCCTTCACCCGTCGTACCGAACAATAGCGCGCCATGGCATCCACGCGATGCGAGGAAATGTAAAAAAACAGCCAATGATTCAAAATCAAAAGCGGTATCAGGCTTGCCTTCGGTACGAGGTTTGCCAAGGTACGGAGTAACAGCGGCGGCATATACGCCTGCAAGGGGATGAAGATTTGTCATTGAATTCCTCTGGGTTTATCTTTCGAAGATAGGTAGCAGATGCTTGCTATTCGTTCTCTTCAATAAATTGTTTTGCTACCAACTCGGGCGGCTGAAGCGGCTGACCTTCTTCTTTGTACAGATAATGTTGATGATCCAACGCCCAGAGATACAAGTCTCCTTCTGTCTTGTCTGGAAATTCATCAAGTAACCCGCTGTCACGGATAATGTTCACAATCGGAAGATACACCGTATCGTACCAATGTTCAACAGCTTCTTGTTCTGAAATATCCCGTTTGAAATCCAACCCCATAAAGTAACGGTGAACAGCGATGTGTTCAAGCATACGGGTGAAGCCATCTGGAATGGTCAGCTTGATATTTGCATCGGGGCGATATTTATCCAAACCGGTACGCTCAAGAAAGTCCACTTTGGCGCCGAGAACTTCAAGGTCTTCAGGGCGAATATCTGGAGTGATGTTGACACGAGTTGCGCATTCGCGCACTTCCGCTTCAATAAATTCCTGCCCCTGTTCACGGGCAACAGAAACACGATGATGCCCATCCACAACAAAATAGACCTGATCTACTTTATAAAGCACAACAGGCGGCAAATGTATGTCTTCATAAAAGGCACGATCGACTTTTTGCCAGCGGCTCGCAAGTTGATCTTCCTTGGGGAGGAATGCGCGGTCAAATTCATGATACCGGTTCAGACTCCCTGCAATCTGATCCACGCGAACAGTTTTCATTCCCCGATAAATAGGTCCCCCAATTCGGAGTTTTTCTTTCACGTCATCATACGATAACAATGTATTGCGTTGACCTCGAAGGACAGAGAACACCTGGTTTACAAATGATTTGAAGCGTGCCCGGCTGAAATCTGCACGAATTTTTGAATCTATTACGTCTGACATTTCTTTCTCTCTTTGTTAAGAACAATTCAGTCCATTATATGAAACATAATAACAAATAAGTTATTATGAGATTAATATCCAATTAGGGTATGCCTTATTCGATATCTACAACTTTGTAGGGATATACATTCATGATCTGGGTATTGCCTACTTTTGTTACACTTTGCCCAATGTTGTTTCTGTAAAAATGAGTGTGCCCATGAAAATGATAACGCGGTTTGGCAAAGTTGATTAGCCAGTTTATGGCTTTTAACCCATTATGGGCATAATCTGTATCATCATGAACCCCAAATGGGGGAGAGTGGCTGATCAGAATATCTAAGGCACGCCTATACTTGATGCGGTTTATGACCAATTTGGGTACCATTTTGAATGCTCGAATATAGGCTTCGGTTTGCGTATATTGGTTCGTGCCATCAGGGCGATATCGTATTGAGCCGCCAAAACCGGCGATCAAGCTTTCATTATGGTGGACCAAGTTCAGGTCCAGATTTGAGCCGCCTTCGGCTCGTGATCGGGAATCGCGCAGGTTGTAGTCTGGGTCATGGTTGCCCGGTACGTAATACAAGGGCACACTAAGCACTGTAACAATGTATTCCAAATAGGTATACGGCAAGTCGCCGCAACCAATGATCAAATCCACACTTTTGAAATGACCGCTGTTTACAAGGGAATACACGCGCTCTACGACCTGATCACTGACTGCCAGTATCTTCACAAGAGAGGATTGTGCCGTAAAACCCGTTTCAGCGCAAGCCTGCGGCGGGGAATTGTCAAAATTGCAATACCCAGCAAGTGCAAATACCCTTATAATTCGTTAGATTTGGAAACGTAGCGCAAATGGAAACAAGAAACATCACCTCCCCAATCGGCTCTAGTGGTTCAGGAGAGTCACCCAAACGCCAGCAGTTAATGCCGGGCGTGACGCTTGTTGAACGTTACAACATTCAGGACGTAATCGGTATTGGCGGCATGGGGTCTGTGTATCGTGCGCGTGATCTGCATTTCCCGAATGTGGTCAAATTGGTTGCTGTGAAGGAAATGATCAACATGGCTCCCGATCCGCTGGTTCGGCAGACCATTGTGCAGAATTTCGAACGCGAAGCCAATTTGCTTGCCACTCTGCATCATCCTTCCATCCCGCGTATTTACGATTACTTCTCACATGACGACCGTTCCTACCTTGTATTAGAGTTCATTCAAGGCAGGGATTTGGAAACCGTCATTAGTGAAGCAAGCGGCTTTCTGTTTGAAGAGCAGGTTATCAGTTGGGCGATCCAACTCTGTGATGTGCTGCATTATTTACATCAACATAAACCGGACCCGATCATCTTTCGGGATATGAAGCCATCGAATGTGATGATCAATCACAATGGTGATGTCATCTTGGTGGATTTCGGTATCGCGAAAACGTTTCAGACCGGCATCAAAGGGACGATGATCGGCACCGAGGGCTATTCGCCCCCTGAACAGTATCGTGGAGATGCCACACCTCTTGCGGATGTGTATGCACTCGGAGCAACCCTTCATCACGCGCTTACCCGCCGTGACCCGCGCCTCGAGCCGCCCTTTACATTTGCCGAACGCCCGATCCGCCGCATCAACTCAAACGTCTCGTTAGAACTTGAGACGGTGGTGAATACGGCTTTGCAATACAACCCGGCGGAGCGCTTTCAAACAGCGGCTCTGATGAAAGAAGCATTGATGAGCGTAGCGCGCAAAACAGGCGTGCTTTCTGGTTTGACTTCTGCGGCGATTCCTGCGGCAGTCAGCAACGGAGTCAAACCGCTTTGGGAATTTAAATGTGAAGATGAGATCCGCGGCACGCCTACATTGAGCCAGGGCTCGCTGTATATTGGCTGTTATGATAACAACCTCTACGCCTTGAGTGCTGCAGATGGAAAATTCCAATGGAAATACCCCACTGACGGCGGGATTGTTTCACGCCCCTTGGTGTACGAGAACAATGTCTTTTTTTGCTCTGAAGATCAGCGGCTACATGTCATCGGTGCGCGTACAGGCAAATTACTGTGGACCTATTACACAGAAGGGAAGATCTATTCTTCTCCTCGCATTTCTGATGGGCATATCTTTTTTGGTTCTGATGACCAAGATCTGCATGCCGTAAACGTCAATAGCGGGCGGGCAGTTTGGAAGTTCGCCACAGATGGAGCAATTCAATCGAGCCCGTTGCTTGCCAATGAGATGATCTATTTTGGTACTGAAAAAGGCTCGTTCTATGGGCTTGACTTCAGGGGTACGTTAAAATGGCGCTTTCAGGCAAAGCGTGCAATGACATCGTCTCCGGTTATAAAGGGGCAATCAATCTATGCCGCCTCGTTAGATGGAACCTTGTATGCCCTTGATGCCAAAAGTGGTTGGGCGATCTGGAAGTTCCGCCTAGGCAAGGGGACTGTATCTTCCCCCGCACTTGCTGAAGATTTTATTTTTATTGGTGCGGCAGATGGTTTCATTTATTGTGTCGACGGACGAACCTCGAAAGAAGTATGGCGATACAAGACCGAAAACCAGGTAAGCAGTTCGCCAACGATTTACAAAGACTCACTCTACATTGGTTCTGTGGATGGATGCATGTACTGCCTCGAATATCGAACGGGACGCCTGCGTTGGAAGTTCGAAGCGCGAAGCGCGATCACCGGGTCTCCGGTCGTTTTTGATGATATTGTTTACTTCGGTTCAACAGACCATTACGTCTATGCATTATTTGCCTAAAAGGAGAGCTTGTGGCTGATTTTTTTAGAAAATTATTTGGTTCAAAAGAGGAACCTACAAAACCCAGACCGGTCGATTCTGCCACCACGGCTCCGCTTAGCGATCAGCAGATTCATTCCATCATTGCCAGCCAGGCTCCAAAGTATGAGATCCGGCAATTGGTGGCAAGTGTGGGGCAGTCCGTTGGGAAACAACGTGACCATAATGAGGATAGCGTTCTGGCAATGACTACGACGATCTCCGGCAGTGTCGAGAGCGTTCCCTTCGGCTTGTATATCGTTGCTGATGGCATGGGCGGGCATCAGTTTGGTGAAGTAGCAAGCAATGCGGCGATCCGTATTGTAGGCGGCGATATTGTTAAGAAATTCCATTCCTACTTGTATAAGATGCCGACCCAGTCTTTGCAAGAGTCTCTGCAAGAGGTTATGGAAGCCTCCATCATGGAAGCACACCAATACATCCAGCGTGAAGCGCCGGGCAGCGGTACCACCATCACAGCCGCGCTGGTGCTTGGGCAGCAGGTTACCATCGGTCATGTTGGTGATAGCCGAGCGTATGGGGTGTACCCCGATGGGCGTATGGAACCGTTGACTCGCGATCACTCTCTTGTGAAGAGGCTTGAAGAGCTTGGGCACTTAAGCAAGGATGAAGTTGAGAACTTCCCGCATCGGAATGTGTTGATCCGTGCATTGGGGCAGGGAGAAGTCCTTGAAGCTGATATTTTTACAGTACCCTTCCCGCACCCTGGTTATTTGATGATCTGTAGTGATGGTCTTTGGGGGGTGGTGAATGAAAAAGACCTTACAGGTATTTTGAGCGAAGCGCCGAATTTACATCGTGCCTGCCAGGGGTTGGTGGAAGCCGCCAATGCCGCTGGTGGTCCAGATAATATTACGGTGATCCTCGCCCAAATTGTTGGGTAATAGGATTATGCCTCCAAGCCAACAGGATTATTACTCCATTCTTGGAGTTTTACGCGATGCCACACTTGAGGAGATCAAACGTGCTTACCTAGAGGCAGCACAGCGTTTGCATCCTGATAAAAACGTTGCTGCCGGCGAAACAGAGTTATTTATTGGCGTTCAACAAGCCTATGAGGTTCTTTCCAACCCAACTCGGCGCAGCCAATATGATGCCACTCTCCCCCCTGAATCGGTCGTAAAGAATAAATTCATTCATCACGAAGTCTTATACAGCCGTCCGAACCTGGTGCAGGTGAAGGAAGATCAGCTGTTGTATGCCCTGATCGAGATCGAACCTGCAGAGAAACAGTCTGGCAGCCTGCCAACACCGCCGCTAAATCTTTGCCTTGTCCTTGATCGTTCCACGTCTATGCAGGGTGAAAAAATGGACATCCTGAAAGCCACAGCGATCCAGTTGATGCGTAGTTTACGCCCGCAGGATGTGTTAAGCATTGTGTCGTTCAGTGATCGGGCAGAAGTCATCATACCCGCCGCCATCAGCCTTGATAGACGGAAGCAGGAAGGCAGCATCCAGATGATGCATCCTTCGGGTGGAACTGAAATTTTCCAAGGGTTAGATTTGGGGTTGAGGGAAGTCCGCCGTACACATGACCTTTCACGTGTAAATCACATCATCCTGCTTACAGATGGAAATACCTATGGTGATGAACAAGCATGCCTTAATTTAGCAGAGCAGGCAGCTGCCTTAAACATTGGCATTACCGGGATGGGTATTGGGTATGAGTGGAACGATATCTTCCTCGATGCGCTTGCCGGAAAGACGGGCGGTTCATCCGTTTATATTTCTCAGCCAAAAGATATAGAACGCTTTTTAGTCGAAAAATTTAAGGCACTCACTAGCACATATGCCGATGAGGTTCACCTTGAATTTCGTGAACAGGAACATGTCCGACTGAATTTTGCATTCCGCCTTCAACCAGAAGGTGGGCAGGTTGAGATCAAACCTCCGCTTAAGCTTGGACCAATCCTACGGGATGTACCCTTACACGTTTTACTTGAATTTGTCGTTGAACCCGGAGCCGTGTTGGATACCGAAGCCATTCTTTTGGATGGGAACCTGAAAGCCTCAATTACATCCCATTCCACTCCAACAACTCCCATTCGCCTCAAACTGACCCGCAGCGTTCATCGTGACCCTTCAGCAGATACTCCCCCTACGCGAATCCTAAAAGCGCTTTCGCGCTTAACGCTTTACCGAATGCAAGAACGTGCGCATTTGGCGGCGAATGAAGGGCGGTTTGACGAAGCTGCACGTCATCTGCAAAATCTAGCTACTCATTTATTATCGCAAGGAGAAACCTCGATTGCCAAAACTGCCATGCTAGAAGCTCAAAGCCTTGAGAACATGCGCACTTGGAGCGAATCTGGCAGCAAGGATATCAAGTACAAAACCCGCGCACTATTATTGGGCAGTGGCATGGAGAAAAAATTATGATTATTTGTTCCAATTGTAAGCATGGAAATATGACCGGCGCAATGTTCTGTGCAGAATGCGGCGCTCAATTGATCGGCAGAGATACGCTAACCACCCAAACCATCGCCACAGATAACCTGGGCAAGGCCAGTAAACGCAAGACGGGTGAGATCAGTCAGCCGATCGAAGGCGTAGATGCCTGGGCAAATTTACACCTGCTCGATACAGGGCAGGTCCTTCCGCTGGCATCTCGTAACGAATTCACGATGGGGCGTATCAGTGAAGGACAGCCCATCATGCCCGATATTGACCTTTCTCCATATCAGGCGTATGCTGCAGGGGTTTCACGATTGCATGCTGTCATCAAGTGGACGGGTACATCAATCATCTTCAAAGACCTGGGCTCAGCCAATGGTACGTTCATTAATGGCAACCGCCTGGCACAAAATTCCGAGCAACCTCTTAACCACGGTGACATCGTTTCGCTTGGAAAATTGCGTATTCAAGTTCTGATCGATAAACTCTAAGGAGCGAAACAGATATGGCATTCACCGTTATTTTGCACATAGCCAATGAAGCCTCTGTTGCAGGCGAAGTAGATGAACTTCCAAAACCGACGGATACAATTATCACAGTTGTAAATCCGCGTCAGAAGGACGGCAAAGACTTGCATTACCTTGATGAAGGTGCGGTCAAAGTGATCTGGCCTCTTTCAAAAGTAAGCTTTATCGAGATTCTCGGTGATGCCGAAGATGAAAAGATTATCGGTTTTGTGAGGGAATAATGTCAGACCTAGACAGACGCCGCATCCTCGTTGTGGATGATGAGGAGCGTATGGTGCGGTTTATTCGCATGAATCTGGAGCACGATGGTTTCCAAGTAGGGGAGGCGTTTAATGGAAAACAAGCCATTCAAAAGATCCGTGATTTCACCCCAGACCTCATCTTACTTGACGTCATGATGCCGGATATTGACGGATTTGATGTACTGGAAACCGTACGCGATTTCAGCAATGTGCCAGTTATCATGCTTACCGCCAAAGGTGAAGAAGATGACCGTGTGCGCGGGCTCGAACATGGTGCAGATGATTACATTACCAAACCATTTAGCCCGCGTGAATTGGTCAGTCGTATTAAAGCGGTTTTGCGTCGCACTGAAGGCACCTCGGGTTCAATGCATGGCTTGATCGAGATCGATAAGCGCCTCAAGATCGACTTTGAACGCCGAGAAATTTGGCTCGAAGGCAAACTTGTCAAACTGCGCCCAACGGAATACCGCCTGCTGTATCACCTTGTGCAAAATGCGGGCTGGGTCGTCTCGCATGATCAGCTGCTCCAAAAAGTTTGGGGCTACGAATACCGCGATGAGCCTCATTACGTCCGCCTCTATATTAACTACTTGCGGCAAAAACTGGAGAAAGATCCGGCAAACCCGATCTACATTCTCACCGAACGTGGAGTAGGCTATCGTTTTGTCGATTTCAAACGCAGCAAAGAATAAACAATTGTAGTGACGACTTTGCCGCCATAACTGAACCAAACCAACAAAACAGGAGTCTCTTCGGCTCCTGTTTTGTTATGATAGGCAGGATACAGGAGATTCTGACTCATGACCCAAGCCTTTTCCTCTTTGCGCATCAACCCCGACCGGATGCTTGATTCGTTTAACCAATTAGCCGCCATCGGTGCGACGGGCGATGGTGGTGTGAATCGCACCACGTTTAGCGAAGCACACCTTGCTGCCCGCAAATGGTTCCGCGAACACATCGAAGCTAGTGGACTCAAATTCCACACCGACGGCGCAGGGAATCATTCGGCACGCCTAACCTTCGAACCAACCAACCTGCCAACGTTGATTTTAGGCTCGCACTTAGACTCCGTCCCCAAAGGCGGTCGTTTCGATGGAGCCTTGGGCGTGATGGCGGCGCTTGAGGTGTTGAAAACGGTTCGAGAAAACGGAATCACGCTCAAGGTCCAGTTAGAGGCGATGGACTTTACAGACGAAGAAGGCACACATTTGAGTCTGTTTGGGAGCAGTGCCCTCTCTGGTCATTTGAGTCCAGAAGCATTACAGAAGCCCTATAGCGGACGTGAAAATTTCACAGCCGGGTTGGCGCGTGCTGGGTTAACCGAAGAAAGTCTTTTCACTGCCAAACGACCGAAAGAATCTCTGGCAGGATATTTGGAATTGCATATTGAGCAGGGCAAGCGCTTGGAAAAACGCGGTCTCAACATTGGCATTGTCTCTGCAATTGTTGGTTATGGCTCGTATCGCATGGCATATATTGGGCGAGCAGACCATGCGGGTTCTGCCGCGATGGACGATCGCTTGGATGCGGGGCAGGGTGTGGCAGCATTTATTTTGGAAGCGCGGCAGACTGTAATGCGAGACTTTCCGAATTGTGTGGCGAATGTTGGCAAAATCGAGTTCTTGCCCGGCGCTTCGAATATTGTGCCTGCCCGTGCAGACTTTTTATTGGAGTTTCGCTCGCCTGATAAAAATCAATTGGATGCATTGGATAAAGCCTTGATGATGTTGGCAAAAGAAAAAGCGGAGCAATTTGGTTTGCATGTGACTGCCGAACCGCTTGGAAAACATACGCCGAATTTGATGAGCACGAAAATTCAAGATGCGTTCAAATCTGCGTGTGACGATTTGAGTTTATCGAGTATTGTCATTCCATCAGGGGCGATTCACGACGCGCAATCTCTGGTGGATATTTGCCCGGTTGGTATGATCTTCGTGCCATCGGTCAATGGAACCAGCCATTCACCTTTTGAGTTCACCGAATGGCAGGATTGTGTCAACGGAGCAAATGTGCTTTTGCAAGCCGCGCTGAAGCTTGGAAGCGGGTAAAATAAAAGCATTAAACACAAAGGACACGAAGGGCACGAAGTATTAGCCTTTTCCTTTGTGTACTTTGTGCCCTTCGTGGTTAAAAACAATGAAAAACTTCGACCCCAAGTACAACGCCATTCCCAAAACCGAAATTCACTGCCACCTCGAAGGTGCGATCCGCACGCAAACCATCATTGACGTGGCGCGCGTGCAGAATGTCTCTTTACCTTCTTTTGAGGTGGGGGAGTTGGATAAGCACGTTAAAGTTCTCGACCAAATGAAAGACCTGCAAGCCGTGTTGGATGCCTTCGATATCTTCCAGCGCACCATCACCTCGCCAGAGGTTTTCGAACGCATTTCATGGGAGTTATTCGAAGATTGTGCTAAACAAAATATCAAGCTTTTTGAAGTGCGCTTCTCGCCCGATTGGGCATTTCACGGCTACAACTTAGATTGGGATGCCTGCCTCGAAGGTCTGCTCCGCGCGCAGGAGCGTGCCGAAAAAGAATTCGATATGGCAATTGGTATTATCGCCATTACATCCCGCGGTATGGGCGCGGATTCTTGCACCAAAACTGTAGATTGGGCGATCAAGCATAAGAAACACATTCAAGCTGTAGATTTGGCTGACGCTGAAAGACTTTACCCGCCTAAAGACTTTGTCAAACCGATTATGAAAGCTAAAGAGGCTGGTTTGAAAGTGACCATCCACTCTGGCGAAGATACCCCTGCTTCGTATGTAATAGAGACCATCACGAGTTTCCAACCTGATAGGATCGGACATGGCATCCATAGCATTGAAGATATGAATGCTGTAGAGATGCTTATTGAGAAGGGGATCACACTCGAGGTGAATCCCTGGTCAAATTATTTGACCAATGGCGTCCCGACGATCGAGGCGCACCCGCTTAAAAAGCTATTCGACCTCGGCGTGCGTGTAACCATTAACTCCGATGACCCCGAAGTGCTTGAAACCAACGTCAACAATGAATATCGTATCGCTCATGAAATTCTAGGCATGAGCATGGAAGATATCAAGACTTGCAACCGTTTTGCCTTTGAGTCCTCCTTCATTGACCCGGCGAAGACGAAACCGATCTGGGCGAAGTATTTTGCCTAAAATCCAAATTGACCGAATCATACCCCTTAGGGTAAAATAACGCGCTGTCAACTCAAAAATACCATCCCATTGGGGATTGTGTAATCATCTTTCGAAGGAATAAAAGGAACGTAGAATGACCAAGCGAACATATCAACCCAAGATCCGCCGTCGCGTGCGTGTGCATGGTTTTCGTGCACGTATGTCCACTGCCGACGGACGCAATGTCCTCAAACGCCGCCGCCTTAAGGGCCGCCATAAACTTACCGTTAAAATGAACGAGCACGTCAAGCGGACTCGCTGGTAATCTCCAGCGTCCCTGACGCGGAGATAAAATGAGGCGCGGGTGCAGAAACGATTTAGACTGTCCCGGTCTGAAGATTTCAAGCGGGTGCGGCGATCAGGCAAGTCCTATGCCCATCCGCTTGTTGTGTTAGTAGCTCAAGCCAGCGAAACAAAAGAACATTTAAAAGTTGGTGTTGCGGCAGGCAAGACAACAGGTACG
The DNA here is from genome assembly GCA_039796675.1 of Chloroflexota bacterium. Lineage (GTDB taxonomy): Bacteria > Chloroflexota > Anaerolineae > Anaerolineales > Villigracilaceae > Villigracilis. The sequence continues at coordinate 1,454 of JBDKJK010000359.1, read as the reverse complement.
GCAGTTCATCGCAACCGTGCAAAACGACTCTTGCGTGAAGCCGTTCGGACGCTCATTCCCTCCATTAACCAGCGATTGACCCAAGATAACGCCTCTGGCTGGGACCTGATCCTGATCGCCCGCCCCGCACTTGTAACCGCCACCCTGGCAGATACCCGCTCCGCACTCACAAATGTTCTCAGGCGCGCCAAGCTTCTCCCCGTAGATGAATCCTGACACTGAAGAGCAATTTATTCTGCACGATTATTCCCATGAACCGCGGTTGCGAGATATGCCGCGCACTCTTGGGAATTTTCCACGTATACTCGTCTTGGCTGTGATTCGGTTGTACCAAAAACTGATCTCGCCCGGGTTGCCTGCAAATACCTGTCGTTTTTATCCATCCTGCTCTCATTATGGATATCAGGCTGTTTATAAACATGGTGCCCTCAAAGGCTCGCTGATGGCAGTCTGGCGGGTGTTGCGCTGTAATCCATTCAACCCCGGTGGCTACGACCCGGTTCCCTAGTCTTTGAAATCTTTCCGGCAAAGATATATCTTTGCCTTATTGCAATAGGAGTACACCCTTTTGAATAAGAAAAAAATAATCCTGGTTCTTGTGGTTGCATTGGCAGCTTTGCTGTTAAGTGCATGTGGCGGGCGTTCCACAATTGTAAATACATGGTCTGGTCTTTCTGCCGATGCAGAACGTGCCTATCTTGCTTCTGGTTCACATGTTTATGGTGTGGATGCAGCCACAGGCAAGGAGATCTGGCGCTTCCCGCTTGAAACCGATAGCAATTTGTTGTTCTATGCCAACCCCGTGCTGACAGAAGATGGTCAGTTGCTGGTGGGTAGCGAAGGAAACACACACGAACTCGTCAGCCTCAACCCTGCAACCGGCAAGGAAAACTGGGTAGAGCCTTTCCTCGATGCAAAGGGACGCTGGGTGGCATCTCCACTGGTTCTCAATGAACGCATTTATGCCCCCAACTCAGATGGTTTCCTTTACACACTTGATCTGAAAACCGGGCAATCTGTAGCTGACCCGATCGAATTGGGTGGCGCTCTGTGGGCTACGCCTATCAGCGATGGCGAGCTAATCTACGTCACCTCGCTTGATCATCACTTACACATCATCGATCCAGCAACAGGTGAAACTGCCGAACCATTAGACCTTGGCGGAGCTTCACCAAGCAGCCCGGTTGTCGGAGAAGACGGTGTCTACATTGGCTCCTTTGACTCTACCATTCAATTTGTGACTCCCTCAGGGGAAAACGAGATCATCGCCACCGCGCCTGATTGGATCTGGGGCACTCCCTCACTGGATAATGGCGTTCTCTATTACGCCGATTTGAGCGGCAACCTCTTTGCTCTGGATCTTGAGTCTAATACACAGCTGTGGAACGAACTAAAGACCGATGGCTCCGTCGTGGCGAATCTACTTGTAGTAGAAGACCAGATCTACATCGCAA
>JBDKJK010000358.1:0-7817 GCA_039796675.1 Chloroflexota bacterium | reverse complement strand
GTGACGAGTCTCAATCATCCATTAAGAGTTGCTACAAAATTCCCCGTCCTCACCGAACGCTTTCTCAACGCACAGAACATTCCGCACACGCTCATCGCCGCCGAAGGGACTCTCGAAACTGCGCCCACCATCGGCTACGCCGACATCATCTCCGATCTCGTTTCATCGGGTCAAACGCTGCAAGACAATCGTCTGCGTGCGCTGCGCGATGGAGTCATTCAAGCCTCGCAAGCCGCGCTGATCGCAAACCGCAAAGCTTTGCAGACGAATCCGCAAGCACTGGAGATGGCGCGTCGCTTGCTCGAGTACATCGAGGCGCACATGCGGGCGAAGGAAAATCTTCTGGTCATTGCGAACATGCGCGGGCGGAGTCCCGAAGCGATTGCATCCAAACTATTTGAAGAAACATCGGTGGGCGGTCTGCAAGGTCCCACCGTCAGCCCCATCATCACCCGCGAAGCAAATCAAGATTGGCACTCGGTCACCGTCGTCGTGCCGCGTAAACGCCTGCCGCAAGCCATCAGCGAATTACGTTCCATCGGCGGCAGCGGCATCATCGTCTCGCCTGTTACCTACATCTTCGAAGAAGAACCGCCGCGCTACACCGCCATGCTCGCGGCACTCAAAACCAGTAATGAGTAATTGGTAATTAACAGTTACCAATTACTCAAAAGGACTTGCCATGTTCAAACAATATGATTCTCAAACCGCACGCCAAACCATCCTCAAACGGACGCCGCCCGATGAGTTCCCCGTCAGCGCGCGCGTGATGGATAACATCGAAAAACTTTTTGGCGAACGACTGACAGCCGAAGCCGCCGTGACTCGCATTTTGAAAGGTGTGCGGACTCGTGGTGACGCCGCCCTGCAAGATTGGACAAAGCGCCTCGATTCAATCGACCTCAAACCTGCTCCCGTTTCGACGGCTTTGATTCAGTCCGCGCTTGATTCGATCTCGCCTGCCCAACGGGATGCACTCGAAAAAGCCGCCGCCCGAGTCGAAGCCTTCCACAAAAAACAACCGTTGACCTCATGGTTCACCAACGAACTCGGCGGCACTGTCGGGCAGATCATCCGCCCGATTCAACGGGTTGGCTTATACGTCCCTGGCGGCACAGCACCGCTTCCTTCCACCGTGTTGATGAGCGCCATCCCTGCGCGAGTGGCAGGCGTGAAGGAAATTGTTGTAGTCACTCCACCGAATAAATCCTTTGCAAATTCCGAAGCCCCCATTGACCCGATTATTCTCGCCGCTTGCGCCATCGCAGGCGTGGACGAAGTCTATGCTATCGGCGGCGCGCAAGCCATTGCCGCCCTTGCCTATGGAACGGAAACCATCCGCCCCGTGGATAAAATTTTCGGACCTGGAAATTTGTTTGTCACATTAGCCAAGCGCCAAGTCTACGGCGTAGTCGGCATTGACGGGCTGGCAGGTCCCACCGAAACCGTCGTCATCGCCGATGACTCTGCCAACCCCGCATGGGTCGCCGCGGATCTACTTGCCCAAGCCGAACATGACCTGCTCGCCTCTGCCATTTTGCTCACTCCCTCGCAAACCCTCATTCAAAAAGTCCAAGCCGAAGTTGCAAGTCAAATTGAGCAACGCAGCCGTGCAGAGATTATTGTCGCTTCACTGGAAAATCGCGGTGGTGCTGTGTTGACTCGTGATTTAGAAGAAGCCGTCGAATTAGCCAATGAATACGCACCTGAACATCTGGCATTATCGGTCAGCGAGCCGTGGCGCTGGGCAGAAAAGGTCAACAACGCGGGCGGCGTTTTCATGGGCGAACATTCCTTTGAAGTGCTGGGCGATTACCTCGCAGGTCCCAGCCACGTTATGCCGACAGGTGGCTCCGCCCGCTTCGCCTCCCCGCTCAACGTCTGGGACTTTGTGAAAATCGTCAGCCTCGTTGCGCTGGATGACAAGACCGCAAAAGCCGTTGGTCCTGTCACTGCAACACTCGCGCAATCTGAGGGATTAGACGCTCATGCGAATGCGGCTCTGCTTCGGACGATGGACGACGGACGATAGACCACGGACGTTCTTCCATCGTCCATCGTCAATGGTCAATCGTCCACTTATCCATCGTCGAAAGGAACTTTTATGCAAATCCGACCCCACCTCGAATCCCTTCCATCCTACACCCCCATCGAACCGTTTGAAATTCTCTCCGCTCGCATTGGGCGCGAACCTTCGCAGATCGTCAAACTCGACGCGAATGAAAATCCGTATGGCATTCTGCCTGCCGTCCGCAAGGCGCTGGCAGAGGTGGACTTTCCGCACATCTACCCCGACCCTGAGTCGCGTGCCTTGCGCAAGTCGCTTGCCGAGTTCACAGGCGTGGACGAAGACTATCTGCTCGCAGGTTCTGGCGCCGATGAATTGCTCGACCTGCTCATGCGCGTCTTCCTCGAACCGAACGAGTGCATTCTTTCCTGTCCGCCGACCTTCGGCATGTATCCCTTCGACGCGGAGTTGAACGCTGCGCGCTGTATCGAAGTGCCGCGCAATGCCGACTTCTCGCTCGACATGCCAGCCATCCGCAAAGCCGTTAATGAACACAAGCCGAAACTACTTTTCATCGCTTCACCCAACAACCCCGACGGCTCATTGATCCCCGCCGATGTGATGGATGAATTGCTCTCGCTTCCGCTGTTGGTTGTGCTCGACGAAGCCTACATCGAATTTGCCAGTTCGCTCAAGCCGCCGTCCTCGGCGGAGGATTTAGGCGCGAGCCTCAGCCGAATTCGCGACGTGCCACAGCGTAAGAATCTGATCGTGTTGCGCACCTTCAGCAAATGGGCGGGCTTGGCGGGTCTGCGCATTGGCTATGGCGCGTTCCCCAAATGGCTCATGCCCACTTTGTGGAAGTCCAAGCAGCCGTACAATGTCAACGTCGCCGCAAGTCTTGCCGCACAAGCGTCGCTGGCGAATGTGGATGAATTGAAAGTGTTGGTCGAAAAACTCAAGGATGAAAGAACCCGCCTCCTCTCCGCACTGGGAGCGGTTTCATATCTCAAGCCGTATCCTACGCAATCGAACTTTATCCTCTGCAAAGTGAACGGACGTGACGCTGCCGAGTTGAAAGCGAAGTTGGCACAAGAGTTCGGGGTCTTCATTCGCTACTTCAACAAGCCTGGGCTGAGAGATCATATCCGCATTAGCGTGGGGCGTCCGAGTGATACGGATGTGTTGATTGAGGCATTGAGGAAAATATAGTCAAACGTCGAACGTCGAAAGTCAAGTGACCTTTGACGTTTGACCTTCGACGAAAAGGAGAAAGTATGCGACTTGGTGAAGTTTCTCGAAAAACAAACGAGACAGAAATTGAAATTAAATTGAACCTCGATGGCACAGGCAGGCACGAGATTTCTACGGGTGTGGGATTTCTCGACCACATGCTGACCCATCTTGCGGTGCATGGTCTCTTTGACTTGACCGTCAAAGCCCAAGGCGACTTGCACATTGATGTTCATCACACGGTGGAGGATGTGGCGCTGACGTTGGGTCAAGCCTTTGACAAGGCGTTGGGCGACCGTAAGGGGATCGTCCGCATGGGAGATAGTTTTGCCCCGATGGATGAGACGCTCGCTCATGTAGCAATGGATTTGTCGGGGCGTCCGTATGCGGTGGTACAGGTTGAATGGCATACGCCGTATGTGGGCAACATCCCTGTGACGTTGTTTCCGCATTTCTTCGAGTCGTTTTCGGTGCAGGCACGTTGCAACCTCCATGCCCGCGTTTTTTACGGGCGCGACGATCATCATCAAGCCGAAGCCTTGTTCAAAGCCTGGGCACGCGCGTTGGATGCGTCCACGCAGTTTGATGCGCGGCGGGGTGGGGCAATCCCTTCGACAAAAGGAAGTTTGTAAAAACGACGATGGACGATAGACCATAGACGATGGTCAATCGTCCGCGGTCTATGGTCTATACGGAGATTTTTATGAAAGAAATCGTATTGATTGATGCAGGTACGGGCAATTTGCGTTCTGTGCAAAAAGCGCTTGAAAATGTTGGCGCAAGCGTCGAACGAACTGATGACCCGCAAAAGGTTTTGAATGCAAAAAAAGTTGTGCTGCCTGGCGTGGGTGCATTCGGTGATTTTATGGATGGCATGAAAGCCAGGGGACTCGATGATGCTGTGAAGCAAGTCGTCTCGCGCGGGGTGCCGATGCTGGGAATTTGCGTCGGGATGCAAGCCTTGTTCGAGATCGGTGAAGAGATGGGCGAACATGAAGGCTTGGGTCTGCTGCGCGGCACGGTCGTGAAGTTTGCAGATACGCTCTCAGTGAAGATTCCGCACACGGGGTGGAATCAACTCACAGTTAAGAAAGAGGCGGCGCTCTTCGATCAAATCCAAGATGGGGCGTATGTCTATTTCAACCACTCGTATTATTGTCAGGCGGGCGATCCAGCGGATGTGATCGCGGAAGTGGATTATGGCATTCGCTATGCGTGCGCGGTGCGGCGTGAAAATATTTTTGGCGTGCAATTTCACCCTGAAAAGAGTCAGGCGGTTGGGTTGCAAATTTTGAAAAACTTTTTGGAGGCGTCATGAGTTTTACGATCTACCCTGCAATTGATCTGCGCGGCGGCAAGGTTGTACGTTTGAAAGAAGGCGACCCCGCACGGATGACATCGTATAGTGACGACCCCGCCGAGACAGCGAAGCGTTGGATCGATGCTGGCGCGACTTGGCTGCATGTGGTGAATCTCGATGGCGCGTTCGGTGAAAGTGATAACGCGAATCGTGAGGCGCTTGAGTCGGTTTTGAAATTTGGTGCGCGCGTGCAATTCGGCGGCGGGCTGCGTTCGCTTGAGTCGATTGAGGCGGCGTTGTCGTTGGGCGTGAGTCGTGTGGTTTTGGGAACGATTGCGATTGAAAGCCCTGAGATCGTGCGCGATGCGTTGAGCCGTTTTGGCGCGGAGCGTATTGCCGTTGGAATCGATGCACGCGATGGACTCGTGCGGACTCGCGGTTGGAAGGATAACAGCGGCGTGCCTGCGCTTGACCTCGCGCTTCAAATGACTACGTTTGGGCTTGCTACCGTTATCTTTACCGATGTCAGCCGCGACGGTTTGGGCAGCGGGTTGAACATCCCTGCAACGCGCGAGTTATCTGAGAAAAGCGGGCTGGATGTGATCGCTTCGGGCGGCGTGCATACAATTGATGATGTGAAGGCGGCGAAAGATGCGGGGCTGGCAGGCTGTATCATCGGGCGGGCGTTGTATGATGGTACGGTTGAGTTGAACGAGGCGTTGCAGGTTGAAGGTTGAAAGTTGAAGGTTTACCTGCAACCTTAAACCTGTAAGTTTCAACCAAATGGAGAAACATGTTAGCAAAACGAATCATCCCTTGTTTGGATATCAAAGATGGGCGCGTGGTGAAGGGCGTGAACTTTGTGAACCTGCGCGATGCAGGCGACCCTGTGGAGCAGGCGCGTCTGTACGATGAGCAAGGCGCAGATGAGTTGGTCTTTCTCGATATCTCTGCGACGCACGAAGGACTTAAGACTACCCTGGAATTGGTCAGCCGCGTGGCAGAGACGGTCTTCATGCCGTTGACAGTTGGCGGCGGAATCCGCGAAGTGGACGATATGCGCAATCTGCTGCTGGCTGGCGCGGACAAGGTCAGCGTGAACTCGGCGGCGGTGAAAAGACCTGAGTTGCTTTCTGAAGGCGCGAGTCGCTTTGGGGCGCAGTGTATTGTGTTGGCGATCGATGCACGTCGCAACGGGTCGAGTTGGGAAGTGTACGTGGCAGGCGGTCGCACCCCCACAGGCATTGACGCAGTCGAGTGGGCGGTGCGCGGCGTGGAGTTGGGTGCGGGCGAAATCCTGCTCACCAGCATGGATGCGGATGGCACGCTGGCAGGCTATGACCTTGAACTAACCAGTATCATCTCAAACATGGTCTCTGTGCCTGTCATCGCTTCGGGCGGGGCGGGGACTCCCAGTCACTTTGCGGATGTGCTGACGAAGGGCATGGCAGATGCAGCATTGGCGGCGTCACTGTTTCATGATGGGAAGTTGAGAATCCCGGAGTTGAAGCGGGAGTTGACGGCGCAAGGGGTAGCGGTGCGGTTGTAAGCGGACTTTGAAACGGATACACGGATGGAAGCGGATTTCTTGCGGAAATTGATTTTATGGTCAATGGTCTATCGTCTATAGTCAAGAAGAAAGAGGAAAGATGAAAGATGATTTGTGGAGTGAGATTAAGTATGATGCGAATGGACTTGTCCCTGCTATTGTGCAGGATGTTTTCACCAAAGAGGTGTTAATGATGGCATGGATGAATGCTGAGTCTTTGCAATTGACGCTTGGAACAGGCGAAACGGTGTTTTGGTCACGCAGCCGCAAGGAAATTTGGCACAAGGGTGCAACATCAGGTAATGTACAGAAGGTAGTCGAAGTCCGCGTGGATTGTGACGCGGATACGTTGTTGGTGTTGGTTGAGCCTGCGGGTCCCGCCTGCCATACGGGCGAGCAGACGTGTTTTTATGGATCGGTTGAAGGTTCAAAGTTGAAGGTTGAAAGTTAAGACCAACAACCTGCAACCTTCAACCTGTAACCTGAAACTGGAGAACTTATGAGCATTCAATGGCTGTTTGATGTGATCGAAGATCGAAAGAATAATCCCAGCGAGAAATCGTACACGACGAGTCTCTTCAATGAAGGCTTGCCGAAGATCGCGCAGAAGGTCGGCGAAGAAGGGACAGAAGTAGTCGTGGCGGCGTTGGCGCAGGAAAACCAGCGGCTTATTGAAGAAGTCGCCGACCTGACGTATCATACGCTGGTTTTACTCGCCGCTCGCGGCTTGACCCCGGCGGACATTCTGGCTGAGTTGGAGAAGCGTCATAAATGAAAAAGGTCATCTTGCTCGATGTAGATGGTGTGCTGGTCACACCCGGCGGGTATCGCGCGGCGTTGCATGCCACGTTGAATCATTTTGCAACTCTCATGGATGCACCGCATTTTGATTTTCACGAAGAGAAGATTGCCGAGTTGGAAAAGCGCGGCATCTTCAGCGAATGGGACATGGTTCCCGTTCTGCTCGGCGCAGCATGGAACGATATCCTCGCCAAAACGGGCAATGACAATTTACCTTATGATCTGAAATCTGCCGCATTGGAGATTGGGCGCAGAATGAAAGGCTACGTCTCTGGCGAGCTTCATATCCCTGAATTTGAGATTCTGCCGAACGTATATCCAACCGAGTCCGCGCTGCTGCATGGAATTTTTCCACACCTCCCAACCGAGTTGTGCCGAAACCTATTGCATGATTCGCGCAATGTCCATTATTCGCATACCACGCGCTTGTTCCAGCATTTCTCTTTGGGTAGCCGCGTGTTCAGCGAAGCGTATGACCTGCCCGCCGAAGTAGAGACTAATTCACTTTTGCAATCGCACGATACATCCAACCTTACAGAAGTGACTCTGGAAAAACTGCGCCAAAAAGATGTTTACCTTGCATCCATCACCGCCCGCCCATCTGCACCGCCGCGCGATGTGGATGCATCTCACATCGGATACGCCCCCGAAGCCGAAGCTGCGCTTGAACTGGTCGGCTTGGCAGAGATACCACTTATTGGATACGGACGACTTGAATATTATGAAAAACAATACGGAGTGGCTGCCGCCTCACTTCTCAAGCCGTCACCTGTTCAGTCCCTCGCGGCAGTTGCCGCCGCCTTTACCGGGGCGGAGTGGTCTTCGATCCAAGCCGCAGCGGAGTGGCAGGCTTCGGGTCGCTTGAACAGCCTCTTCTTAAGTCTGCCGCGTGAGTTTGAACTCTTCGTCGTCGAAGATACGATGGG
>JBDKJK010000357.1:0-6268 GCA_039796675.1 Chloroflexota bacterium | reverse complement strand
CCACTTTTACCGCAGATACTCATCCCTCTGCCATGGGAGGATTCTTACCTCGACCCAGGCGGGGATATCTCTTTTCCGCCTTTCCTAACTTTCGAACCCACAGCCTCTCCCTCGCCGACGGCTGTTCAGCCAACCTCAACGGAAGCTACCCCAACGGCAACGACCCCTTCGCCTTCTCCAACAAAACCTTCGGCTACCCCAAAAACACCTTCTCCAACAAAGCCTACAGAAACAGAGCCTACACCTTCAGAAACCCAGCCTACACCCTCAGCTACAACGCCTTCGCCAACAGCTTCTCCTTCGCCAACAACGACAACTTCGCCAACACCTTCTCCTTCGCCTACAACGACAACTTCGCCAACAGCTTCTCCAACTGCTTCTCCAACTGCTTCTCCAACAACGCCACCCCCGCCTATCTGTCCTGGCGCACATAACCCGGATGGTCCCCTGCCTTGTGATTATGGCACTACATCTACACCTCCTGTTGGTGCAATTACAGTAACCCCCGACCCAGCCATCGATGTTGACGCTCCGCCTGATGAGAATATTGGCTTGATCGATGATGGTACTTATATTGTTCTCAACCTAAGTGTTACAGTAGGCACCACCCCCGATAATTTTTATGACCTGGTCTATTACGAATGGGAAAACGGTGGTGATGTATACCTGGATATGATCATCATTGGCATTTCAAATGATGCCAGTGGCAGTAGCTATTATGAGGTCTTTAACTGGGGAAATAATATCGCTGACACCAATTCAAACGTCAGTGATCTGGCGGCAGGTGGAGAGAATGATAATGAAAAGGTTCCTCTTTCTGATCCCTCTGCTGTTCCTCCAAATCCTGATACTTTGCATGACCCAGATTACAATTCGACTAACGGCACAAATGGACCCCTGCCGCAAACTGGGATCTTGATTGATGTGGAGAATGCTGCAAGTAAACCACCACCAGGCACCTATCAATTCGTGGTGATCATTTCGCCCTTTACAGGCACTGGCGGCGGCAGTGCAAATGTGGATGCTATTCAAACAACAGAGGTTCCTATTTCGCCTCCTCCACAAGCACCTGCACTACTTAGTGACAACAGTGGCGAGACTCAAGGAGATACAACTCAACCTACTGAAGAGCCTATTCCACCCACAGAAGAACCTCTTCCCACAGAAGAGCCTGTTCCAATTCCATAGAATTTTGACAAGCGAGACCGGCAATGCTGGTCTCGCTCTTTTTAGAAAAAATTCTTGCTATCATCACAAATGATTTTTCAAATAGTTGTAAAATAGAGCTCTGCATAAGTGTTTTTTACCTAGCGCAGAATTCGCAGAGCCTCGTGAGAAAGTTCTTTTTTCTCTGTGTGCTCTGTGGCGAAATGACTTTTGCAAGAGAGCTAATAAGCCAATCCATTCACAGGGAGGCAGTATTATGACCGAACCTAACCCCAAACCATCTTACCGAATTTCAGACCTGCATGAATCAGACCGTCCACGTGAACGGCTGGCTTCATTGGGTCCACAAGCATTGACCAATGCTGAATTGCTTGCAATCCTTTTGCGGGTGGGGGTGCAAGGAGAGAATGCTGTGGCAGTGGGTCAGCGTCTGCTGCAACAGTTTGGTGGGCTGCGCGGACTTCATCGTGCGCCGTTCAAAGACTTGATGGATCAACATGGCATGGGTGAAGCCAAGGCATCGCAGATCAAGGCTGCGATTGAGTTGGGACGCAGGCTGACGTTTGAATCGCCTGAGGAGAAGCTAGCCATTACAAGCCCGGCAGATGCGGCGGCACTTGTCCAATATGATATGTCTGCATTAGAGCAGGAGCATTTGCGGGTGCTGTTGTTAGACCGAAGGAATCGTGTGCTGGCGGTTGTTGAAGTTTATAAAGGTTCGGTCAATTCTTCTCAAGTGCGGGTGGGAGAGTTGTTCAAGGAAGCGATTCGAGCCAATGCCTCGGCGATTATTGTTACACACAATCACCCCAGTGGTGACCCAACCCCCAGCCCAGACGATGTTGCTGTTACCCGCGCCATGGTGCAGGCAGGGAAATTATTGGATATTGATGTGCTCGACCATTTGGTGATTGGCCAGGGAAAATGGGTTTCTTTGAAGGAACGCGGGTTAGGGTTTACCTAGACCGGGTTCCTCCACGATTGTGCAATGCTCACTTGATTCCTACCATTGTGTTTCGAGAGATACATGGCTTCGTCTGCCAGTTTCAGTAGATCTTCGCTTGTTTGCCCGCGTTGTGGAAACACTGTAACGCCCAGCGAAAGGGTGGTGGTAAGAATCTGACCTTCGAACTCGATCTTTGATTGTTCGAAAGCTCTGCGCCAATCTTCTGCGCGGCGACTTGTAACCTCTAGATCAGCTCCTGGCAAAAGGATCAGAAATTCCTCTCCTCCGTAACGGCAAACTACATCTTCTGCACGCGAATAAGAGACAAAGATATCAGCAAGATGTTTCAGAATCAAATCACCTGCTCGGTGCCCATGTTGATCATTGAATACCTTAAAGTCATCGATATCTGCCATGCAAATGCCAATCGATGTTCCTTCACGCACGGCACGAGCAAGCTCCCTTTCGAGAGTTTCCTCCATGTACCGTCGATTGAACAACCCGGTTAATGGGTCACGAATGGCTTGCTCGCGCAGCTCCTCCTGAAGGATTTCGATCTCTTTTAGGTTAAGTCGCAAGCGGTCGTGTGCATTGCGCAAGGCTTTTTCTGCCGATTTTTGCCGTGTAATATCTCTCAATACGATCAAGCGCCCTGTCTGTTTACCCTTTTTGTTCATCAAAGGTTCGATACGCAAGTCGAAAAAGAGGTTGGGATTGTTTTGAGTATGGATCTCCGTCTCAACATATAAGTGCGGGGGAAACTCTGAGAATTGGTTGAATGACCCTGTAAGCAGATCTTGAATGTCTCTTCCGATTGGGGGAGGGTGTGTCCAGTTCAGCCAACGCAAAGCTGACGGGTTAACATCCATGATACGGTTTTGATCATCGATTACGATTACACCATCTTGCATATGCTCAACCAGGGTGTGTCGTGTGTTTTCCGGCGTGAGGCGGCGTTTCCATATCAACGCAGCGGTAAGTAAGGCGATGAAGGCGGAAACAAAAAGGAAGGGAGAGTAGGTATTTGTAAACATCCTGGTTTTGTCTCTGGGTTTCGAAATGCGAGGCGATGAAGAGTTTTATAAACTTCTTTTTACTCCAAACTCATTGTACTCCCCATTTGGGGATTCCCAGTCTATCTTTACGTCATCCACTCTTGATACACGTGGACCTTCCTTGACCCTGACGATGAAGGTTTCGATGTTCTCACGTCTGCCTTCGGCAAGGGTTTCGACCGTATCAAATCCTACATTGCGCACCCAGCCGGTAATTCCGCTGATCTTGCGCGCAGCATATTCCACATGGGCACGAAAGCCAACGCCTTGAACCCGTCCTTTTACCCAGATATGCACACGCACAACCTCATTTGGATTGGGTTCCATATTTTCTCCGTTTTCGCATGAGGTCGATGGCACCCCAAATGGGAACGATCAAGACGAGAGCGAGTAAAAGTAAGAATGGCAGCAGGTTGCGAAATGCCACACCGCCCTGATTTTGCCCAAGAACATTTTCGCGCCAGCGCACATCCAATTGGCTGAGTGAAGCGCTGAGTGCTTTCGTTGCACCAAGGTCACAATCGAAACTGTCGCTGTAGGTGCCGGTGAGGCGTGAAAGACCCGAGATGCCAAACGAATCGCGGATGTAGGTGACAAAGGATTGAGCTTGAGCATAAGCCAGAAATGCTGAGCCAGAGTCGGCGGGGAAAGAGGCGCACAGGTCGGTGAAAGGGATCAGGGTATCGTTCGCGCTGGCGATTTCCAACGCACGTGCGTAGTCGGGGTTCGGGTAAAGCTCTACCATCGAAGCGATGCCTTCGATCAACCATGCTGGTTGTTTCTCGTATTGATCACCCAGTGCGCGATAAAGCATGACATGCGCAAGCTCATGGGGAATCAACCTATCCATCTCTGTGAACTGATTCGCGCCGGGCGAAACAGCAACCAGAACCACGCCAAGGTCGGCATGTGCATGCCCGCCTGCCCATTCGCGCCCGCCTAGCAGTAAAGTGTCACTGAGGTCTTGCACATTTGAGTAAATATAAACGTGGATCGGTTCAGTGAGCGAAAGTGGAATGAAATCTTTCATCGCCAGCAAGCCTGCACCGGCACTGTCTAATGCAGATGCTCCAAAAGCATCATCACCTGCATACCAGTGAATGGTGACATTCGCCTGCGAAATCTCGCGCCAGGGAAAACGATTGTCTTTGTATTGAAACTGAGTGGGAGGGCTGGTATAGGTCTTACCGTCGCTCAAGGTGGCTTGAAACCAATACACGATCTCGCTGAACGGTGGAAAGACATTAAGCGACGCATCGTACACGAAACTTACCGAGCCATCTTCTGCTACTTGTAACGTTTCGACACGCGTTATTTCTTCATTGACGCCGCGAAACAAAAGCGATGCTTGTTGGATGGGGCTGGAGGCTTTGATCTTCGCTGTGAATGTGATCGACTTTCCAAACTCTGGCAAGGCTAGTGGATTCTCGACCACGATTCCTTCCTGCGCCCGGGCTTGGTCGGGTTTCAGTGACAGGGTTGCCACGAGAAGAGCGATCAAGATGACTTGCAATATCTTTTGGCGTGTGGCGAACATGTTGATTACCTCGTAAGGAATACGATCAGTGGCGTGAGGGTGAGCGGGCTGAAGATCGTCCCAAAAAATACAATGGCGGTGACGAGCGATGGCTCCAAATTATATTCGGTGGCGACCACTGTGGTTGCCACCGCTGCCGGCATGGCGGCTTCGATGACACTACCTTGCCGAGTATGCCCCTGCAGACCGAACAGGCTGGCGATCAAAATTCCTACCAACGGACCGATGAGCAGTTTGACGGCAACTCCCAAGCCGGTTGCACGCAGGCTGTGAGTCCATTCGATGCGGGTGAGTTCCAAGCCCAGCAAGATGATCATGGCGGGAATGGCTCCGTTGGCGGCGATTTCGATGGTGCGCGAAAGCGGCAAGGGGATTTGAATGCCAAAGCCTTTGATGATCAATGCCATTGCCACGGCGTAGAGAATGGGCAGCCTGAACACCCCCAGTATAGCGGATTTCAAATCCAAATGACCCAATGAGGCAATTACCACGCCAACCGTATTGAAAAGAATAGTGGTAGTGACATAAAAGATGGATGCGACCGCCAGGGCTTCGTCTCCAAATGCGAATTTGACAAGAGGTAACCCATAGTTGCCAGTGTTCCCAAAGGCAACGGTGAGGACAACAGCAAGCAAATGAGCGCGCTCGAGCCGGAAGAGTTTGGCAAGGAGGAAGGCGATAATTCCCATGATGGCGATGACCGCCATTGTATATTCCACGGTGGTAATCGCCTGTTTTAGATTCAACTGGCTTGTAACCATTAAATTGAAGACCAGCAATGGACTGAAAATATAAAAAACCATGCGCCCAATGGTGCGCGAATCGACGGTGAGGGTCTTGCCGAGGATATATCCCGCCGCGGCGATGAGCATGATGGGCAGCAGGTTGTTGGCGAAGGTGTTGAAGAGTTCGATGATGGACATATTGATGAAATTATAAACCCCTTAAATATCGTAGGGGCGGGGTACTCCCGCCCCTACTTTATATTGAAATCAATTCGATGGGCTGCCTGACCAAACTCGCCTGCATCGACCAGGGACCCGTCCATGAGACTGTGACAGGGATCACTTTGCCGCGCAGATCCTCTTCACTTTCAACAAAGACCAGTTTGTTGGTTGGAGTGCGCCCGCGCCAGCGTCCTTTGACTTTATCTTCAAACAACACGTCCACTTTTTCGCCGAGATATTTTTTATTGATCTCGCCGACAATTTGTTCCTGCAAGTCATCGAGCATGTGCAGGCGGCGGAGTTTGTCTTCTTCGGGGACGTTATCGTCCATGCGGCGGGTGGCGACGGTGCCCTCTCTCAGCGAGTAACGAGCCAGATGCGCCACATCCAGTTTGAGGTCTGATAAGACGCGATAGGTTTCCATGAACTGTTCCTCGGTCTCGCCGGGGAATCCCACGATGATGTCGGTGGCGATGGAACAGCCTGGAATATGCTGGCGGATCTTTGCCACGAGATCGCGATATTGCTGTTGGGTGTATCCGCGCTTCATATTCTTGAGCACTTCATCGTCACCTGCTTGAATGGGCAGTTCGATGTGCGGCATCACGCGCGGAAG
>JBDKJK010000356.1:0-5159 GCA_039796675.1 Chloroflexota bacterium | reverse complement strand
CTCGACTAATCCATATCCTTCAACTTTCAACTTTTGGAGTCTCTTATGCAAAATAAACTTCCCCCTCTGCCCGTCCGTATCGTTGTCGCTGTGATCGTGCTTGGCACACTGGCATACTTTGGTTTTCAATCCCTTCGAGAAGATACCAACGGTTCATTAACTGCCTCAGGTACCATTGAAGCCACCATTGTGAATGTTGCCCCCGAAACTGCAGGCAAGGTGACGGACGTCCGCGCCGATGAAGGCGAATCGGTGACGAAGGGACAAACGCTTCTCACCCTCGACGCAAGCCTGCTCACTGCTCAGCAAGCCGTTGCCTCCGCGGCAGTCGACTCTGCCACTGCCGCCCTTGCCGCCGCGCAAACCAAATATGACCAAACTCTCGAAGCGGCACTTGCCGCTCAAGCTGCGCAACGTGCCAAAGATTGGCAGGCGAACGCTCCCAGCGAATTTGACCAGCCGAATTGGTACATTGAGCAAGATCAACAGATCGCTGCTGCTCAAAGTGAACTCGAGGCGGCACTGGCAGATATTGACGATGCCAATGCAAACCTGAATCAGGTGATTACCGATTTGAAAAATTCTGATTATCTGCAAGCGGAACAAGACCTTGCCGAGGCACGCGCCGCTTTTGTCATTGCCGAACAGGTTAAAGATCAAGCCGCCGATGCTTCGGATAGTGGCGGGTTGAATGAGGCTGCACAAGATTATTATGATGAAGCGCTTACTGAACTGGAAGACGCTGAAGAAGCCTACAATGACCTGATGAGCAGCGACGAAGCCGACGATGTGGAATATGCCCGTGGACAAGTCTTTGTTGCCCAGCAGCGATATGATGCCGCGTATGCCCGTCTGCTCACACTGCAAACTGGTGCAAACTCTCCGGCAGTGATCGCGGCTGGAAAAGCAGTAGATCAGGCAAAGTCTGCGCTTGCACAGGCAGAAGCCAGCCTGGCATTGGTTCAGGCACAAATCGCCAAACTCGAAGTATCTGCCCCAATGGACGGAGTCATTCTCACCCGTAATGTGGAGCCGGGAGAATTTGTCCAGCCGGGTGCGGCAGCTCTGACCATCGGCGACCTCTCTGACTTGACCATCACGGTGTACGTTCCCGAGAATCGTTACGGCGAGATTACGCTTGGGCAAACCGCCGAAGTGACTGTTGATTCTTTCCCCGGTGTGACCTTCACTGCCATGGTGATTCAGATCGCCAACAAAGCGGAGTTCACCCCGCGCAATGTTCAAACTGTAGAAGGACGCAGTGCCACCATGTTCGCGATCAAACTCAGCGTGCAAGATGCCGAAGGACGTTTGAAACCCGGTATGCCTGCGGATGTGGTTTTTAAATAAGAGTCAAAAGTCGAAGGTCAAAGGTCACTATGGCAGGAATAAGTCGTTTTGAAGATATAGAAGCTTGGAAGACCGCAAGGCAGTTAACGAACTCGGTTTATTCACTAACAAATTTATCTGCATTTAGTCGAGACTTTGGCTTGCGTGACCAAATTCGTAGAGCAAGCATTTCTGGGATGAGCAATATTGCGGAAGGGTTTGAAAGCCGTACCGATGTCCAGTTTATAAATTTTCTTGGTATAGCACGAGCCTCGGCTGGCGAAGTACGAGCACAACTATACATCGCCTTGGATCAAAGTTACATCACAAAAGAACATTTTGATGAGACCTTCTCATTGGCTCAGACTTGTTCTCGCCAAATTGCTAATTTCATCAAATATCTTGAAGCACATCCACGTCAAAGGCGCATTTCCGATGACGAATCTGACTACACCGTTTGACCCATCTTGACTTTCGACCTTGACCTTCAACAGAGAATCTATGACAGACTATTTAGTACGAGCCACTGATCTAAAAAAATCGTACGGCGTTAACCAGGCAGTAAATGGTGTTTCACTGCATATCCCAGCCGGAGAGATCTACGGACTCGTTGGTGCGGATGGGGCAGGTAAGACCACGACGATGCGATTACTCGTTGGTGCGTTATTGCCTGATGCTGGCGCGATTACTGTCTGCGGGTACGATGTATTGAAACAAACTGAACAAGCCCGTTCGACGATTGGTTATCTTTCGCAACGTTTTTCCATGTATGAAGACCTGACCGTTCTGGAGAATATCCGCTTCTTTGCCGAGATCCGCGGGCTGTCTTCCTCTGAATGGCTGCCGCGCTCGCTGGAGATTCTAGACTTTGTCGGCTTGGAAAAATTCAAAGACCGCCGTGCTGGTCAACTCTCTGGTGGTATGAAACAAAAACTGGGGTTAGCCTCAGCGCTGGTCACTCGTCCGCGCTTGCTCTTGCTCGATGAACCCACCACGGGTGTAGACCCGGTAACACGACAAGACTTTTGGCAACTGGTCATCAAACTGGTTGGCGCGCGTGATGGTGATGGTGTTTCTGTCATCATCTCCACTCCCTACATGGACGAAGCTTCGCGCTGTCATCGGGTTGGGTTCATGAAGAATGGCAAGATTATCACCGAAGATACCCCATCTAATTTGCGTTCGCTTCTCAATGAGCGCATCCTTGAATTGCGCGGTTCTCCATTGAATACTTTGCGGCATGTTGCTTACACTGATGCAGATGTAGAAGATGTGCAAGCCTTTGGCGACCGTTTGCATATTCGTGTACGTGCTGCTGCCGCAAACCAAGTGTTGCGTCGCCTAAAAACCGAGATCAAAAAAGCAGGCGGTCATGTGGATGAACTTCGTATGGTCGCGCCTGCATTGGAAGATGTATTCATCGCATTATCTGACGATACAGTATCGGTTCTATAAAAGGAGACTTGCCATGATCAACCTTGATTTTGGTGTTCTGATCGACCGCCCCATGAAAGATGTTTTTGCTTTTGTGTCTAACCCAAACAATATGTCTAAATGGAATTCAGCCATTGTGAGCTTGGAACAAGCCACCCCAGGCAAAGTGGATGTGGGTTCAAAATTCAAAACCGTTGGCGAAATGATGGGACGCCGCATCGAAGGCGATATGCAAATTACCGCTTACGAACCTGATACCAAATGCGGCTTTCAAGTCACAGCCGGACCCATGCAGGTGAATCTCACCCTGACCTTTAAAACCGTTGGCACAGGCACGAAAGTCAATTTGAATGCGCAAGGCAACCCTGGCGGTCTGTTCAAACTTGCCGAAGGTGTGATGGCTGGGCAAGTGAAATCCATGATGGAAGGCAACCTTGCCCGCCTGAAATCTGTTTTGGAGAACAAATAATTTAAACACAAAGGCACAAAGGATTCTTAAGGTTTAATACTTCGTGTCCTTTGTGTCCTTCGTGGTAAAGGAATTTTATGAGTCTGCCTGTTATCTATGTTGAAAATCTAACCCGGCGCTTTGGCGATTTTGTTGCGGTCGATCACATCAATTTTGAAGTGAATGCGGGCGAAGTGGTTGGCTACCTCGGACCAAATGGTTCCGGCAAAACCACCACCATTCGCATGTTGCTTGGGCTGCTTCAACCCAGCGAAGGCGAAGCAACAGTATTGGGTTATGACGTTGCCCGTCAAAGCGAAGAAGTCCGCGCGCGGGTGGGGTACATGTCACAAAAGTTCGCGATCTATGATGACCTAACCACGCTTGAAAATTTGACCTTCTATGGCGGCGTATATGGGATTACTGACAAAAAACGCATCATGGAGACGTTGGAACTGGTCGGTCTCTCTGGGCATGGGCATACGCTGACAAGGGATCTCTCCACCGGCTGGCGGCAGAGACTCTCCCTTGGCATTGCGCTTGTCCACAAACCGAAATTGCTTTTTCTCGACGAACCCACCTCCGGCGTGGACCCTACCGCCCGCCGCGCGTTTTGGGACTTGATCTACCAGCTCGCCGAAGAAGGTGTGACCATCCTGGTCACCACGCATTACATGGATGAAGCCGAATACTGTGAACGGGTTGGCGTTATGCGCGACGGTAAACTGCTGGCAATGGATACGCCTACGAATCTAAAACGCTCCATCATCACAGGCGATGTGTGGGAAGTGTTTGCTCAGCCGCTTGAGCAGGGATTGGAAATTTTACAGAGCTTGAATGGCGTGGAACGTGTCGGCTTGGCAGGAGATCACTTGCGTGTGATCAGCTCAAACGTTAAAGAAGAGACGTTGCAAAGCCTGTTAAAAAAGGGAAAGATTCGGGTGGAAAAAATTGAGAGAGGCGAAGCGACATTAGAGGATGTCTTCCTCGCACTGGCTCGGTAACCCGTCATTGCGAGTGCGATGCTTTTCGCCCAAAGCAATCCCGCACAATATTGGAGATTGCTTCGTCGCGAAGAACAAGAGCGCTCCTCGCAATGACGGAATGGTTTTATTGCTCGGGGGTGACGATTGCCATAATGAGATACACGATCAACATGGCACCATTGAAGGTGAAAAATCCCAGTACGAACAACAAGCGGACGATGGTCGGGTCGATGTTGAGATAATCACCCAGCCCGGCACACACCCCTGCGATCATACGGTTCGATTTGCTCCGTGTGAGAGTTTTGATATCGTTCATTTTTGCTCCTTTCGTTTGATGACACTTTTATTACGCAGGCAAACGAAAAGAGTTGCGGGTTATTTATATTTTTTTGCTTCCAAATAATTGGTAAGTGCAGCATAGAGTAGGAAGACTCCCAGCGCCATGAAGAGCACGGCTTGCAGACCGAGAAAATCCAATTGCCACCAACCAAAGCCTACAAAGGCAACTCCCACCAGCCCATAGAAGCTGAAGTTTTTCATATACACAGACCGCACCCGTTCCGATTGTAAGAGATTGCGGGCTGTCAAAACTTCCAGCTTATGAACTTCTTCTTCATGACGGTTTTTGCAGGCGAGCACATCATCAATGATGGCGGCACACTCTGAGCAAAGTCCGCGTTGACAGTGTTTGCACAGTCCAATGGCGGGGGCAGATGGGTGGTAATAGCAATTCATAAAAACCTCGTAGGAGCGTTTGAAGGTTGACAGGTTAAAACGTTTGAATGTTCAAACCTTTAAACCTTGACGACAGGATGTCTTAAGACCGTTTTCATCTTATCAGGTGCAGCCTTGCGCGGATCGCTGATGTAAATTTCATGGTGCTTTCCGCCAATCGGTCCGACGGCATCTTTCAAGCCGTTTTCAGCCATGAATTCACGCATCCGCTCGAGGGTGGCGGGTTC
>JBDKJK010000355.1:0-6866 GCA_039796675.1 Chloroflexota bacterium | reverse complement strand
TCTCTACCGATTTTGAGTCCTACCAAGGTACGACCATCCAACTGCCAGCGCATCAAAGCGTTTTATTGAAAATATGAAACGCCTCAGCACCGTTAATTTTTTGAAATAGGAATTATTCATGTGGTACAAGAACGCAGTCTTTTACGAAATATCAGTCCGTGCATTCAAGGATAGCGATGGCGACGGTCACGGTGACCTGCAAGGGCTCACCGAGAAGCTCGACTATTTGCAAGCCCTCGGCGTGGATTGCATCTGGATCATGCCGATCTACCCATCTCCCTTGCGTGACGATGGCTACGACATTGCCGATTATTACAGCGTGGATAAAACCTACGGGTCGCTGGACCAGCTCAAGGCGTTGATCGAGGCGGCGCATCAGCGCAAGATCCGCATCATTACAGACCTCGTGCTGAATCATACATCCGATCAGCATCCCTGGTTCCAAGCCGCTCGCTCTGATACGAACTCGCCATATCGTGATTATTATGTTTGGAATGATGACGATACAAAATATGCGGGCGTACGCATTATCTTTCAGGATGTGGAAAAATCAAATTGGACTTGGGACGAAAAAGCCGGGCAATATTTCTGGCATCGTTTTTATTCCACCCAGCCCGATCTGAATTTTGATAACCCCAAAGTGCAGGATGAAATGTTGAACGTGGTGCGCTTTTGGTTGAGCTTGGGCATTGACGGGTTTCGTGTGGATGCGCCGACCTATCTCTTTGAGCGTGAAGGCACGAATTGTGAAAGCTTGCCCGAAACGCATGCCTATCTCAAACGTATGCGCCACATGATGAACGCGGAATTTCCCGAAGCCATTATGCTGGCAGAAAGCAACCAATGGCCCCGCGAGTTGATCCAATATTTTGACAAAGGCGATGAATTCCACATGGCGTTTCACTTCCCGCTCATGCCGCGCATTTATTTGGCAATGGCGCAAGGCGATGCAAGCGCCATCGTAAATATTTTGAAAGATACGCCTGCCATTCCTGCCAACTGTCAGTGGACGACTTTCCTTCGCAATCACGATGAGTTGACCCTGGAAATGGTCACCGATGAAGAACGTAAATTGATGTGGCAGGAATATGCTCCCGAAGAAAAAATGATTCTGAACCTGGGTATTCGCCGCAGACTGGCGCCGATCTTTAATAATGACCGCCGCAGAATTGAATTGGCAAATTCCTTGCTGTTCACCTTGCCCGGCTCGCCGATTCTCTATTACGGCGATGAGATCGGCATGGGCGATAACCTCAACCTGCCAGACCGCAACGGAGTCCGCACCCCGATGCAGTGGGATGACTCAGCACATAGCGGTTTTACCACTGGCACGCCCTTTACTGAAATGGTGCAAGGCGACTATCACTACAAAAAAGTGAACGTGGCAGACCAGATGAAGTCGCAACATTCGTTGTTGCGCACCATTCAAAAAATGATCTCCATCCGCAAAGGTCATGCCGCCTTGAGTGGTGACATGCAATGGCTGGAGTCCCGCAATTCAGCCGTGTTGGCATATGTGCGTAAAAATGCAGATGAAGCGATCCTTGTGTTTAACAACTTAAGCGATCACGAGCAAATTGTGCATATCCCTGCGGAGTATCAAGTGAACGGACTCGACCTGTGTGAAAACCGTGCCTACACGTTGGGCGCGCAAATCACCTTGCCGCCGTATTCCTATCGTTGGATCAAACTCTAACAATGAACGATTTGTATCGTCCCGCCTACCACTTCACCCCGCCCTTCATGTGGTTGAACGACCCCAATGGCTTGGTGTATTACGCTGGCGAGTATCACCTCTTCTATCAATATCACCCGCACAGCACGGTCTGGGGACCCATGCATTGGGGGCATGCGGTCAGCAAGGATCTGGTTCATTGGGAACATTTGCCCATCGCGTTATATCCCGATGAACACGGCATGATCTTCTCTGGCAGCGCCGTGATCGATTGGAAGAATACCGCCGGGTTTGGTAAAGAGGCGATGGTCGCCATCTTCACGTACAACAACCATACCTATGACGATATAAAACGAGTTGAAGATCAGAACATTGCCTACAGCACAGACCGCGGACGCACATGGACGAAATATGCGGGCAACCCGGTCGTGCCGCACCCCGGCAATCTGACAGACTTCCGCGACCCGAAAGTGTTCTGGCATGAAGATCACTGGGTCATGGCGCTTGCCGCTGGAGATCGCGTACTCTTTTACATTTCACCAGACCTCAAACAGTGGCAACCAAGCGGATTCTTCGGTGGTGGATTCGGCTCCATCGATGGCGTGTGGGAAACCCCAGACCTTTTCCAACTCCCAGTCAGCGGCTCAGACTCACGCTGGGTGCTGACCGTTGGAGTCGGCAGCGGTGCCTACGCTGGAGGCTCTGGCACACAATACTTTATCGGTGATTTCGACGGCAAGACATTTACGTCAGAGAACCCAAAAGAAACCATCTTGTGGATGGACCACGGACCCGACTTTTACGCGCCGCAATCCTGGAACGACGAACCGACCGGTTGCCGCATTTCGATTGCATGGATGAGCAACTGGAGCTATGCCCGTGAAGTGCCCAGCATTGATTGGCGCGGAGCATTTTCGCTACCGCGTGAGTTGACTTTGGTACAAACCGAGCAAGGCATTCATTTGTGTCAGACCCCTATAGAGGAATTAAAGTCTTTGCGTTGCAGTGCCGTGCAATGGCTCGACCGCAAAATATTGCCGGGTATGAATCTACTGGCTGAATTGCAAAAAGATACCTTTGAGATCGTGGCAGAATTCCAAGCCGATTCGCCAGCAGAGATGTTCGGTTTTAACGTGAGAAAATCGGACGCTCAACAAACCACCATTGCCTATAAACCCAAAACGCAAGAACTGATCGTAGACCGAAGCAACTCTGGGTTGGTTGATTTCAAAGATGGTTTTGCTGCCAATTACTCAGCCCCTCTTAAATCCAAAGATGGGCGCATCCGCCTTCATATCTTTGTAGATCGTTGTTCTGTAGAAGTATTCGCCAATGATGGTTTGGCATCTATCTCTGCGTTGATCTTCCCTGCCGAAGAACAACTCGGCTTGGAAGTTTTCTCAAGCGGCGCAGCTACCACCTTGAATGTTCTCACCATGTATAAACTACAGCCTGCATTCCAACAGGTTGCTCATCCTAATCTTCAATCAGAGGCATGATATGAAAACAGACATTCCCCTCTATGGCGCCATCGAAGGCGGCGGTACGAAGTTCATTTGCGCAGTGGGCAGCGGACCCAACAACATCCGCGCTGAAGCTCGCTTTGCAACCACCACACCCGCAGAGACCATGCGACAGGTCATAGAATTCTTTCAACAGCAAGAAGAGAAAATTGGCAACCTCGCCGCCATTGGCTTTGCCTGCTTCGGTCCGCTCGACCCGAACCCAACTTCTTCGACCTATGGGCACATCCTCCCAACTCCCAAACCCGGTTGGACAAATTCCAACGTGGTTGGCATGTTGCAAAAAGAATTCGACATCCCCATTGCTTTCGATACCGACGTAAATGGAGCTGCCTTGGGTGAATGGCGTTGGGGCAAGGCACAAGGCTTGCAGACCTTCATGTATCTCACCGTAGGCACGGGTATTGGCGGCGGCGCGTATGTAGAAGGCAAACTTCTGCACGGGCTCGTCCACCCGGAGATGGGGCATATCTTCATCAAACACGATATGAAAAAAGATCCCTTTGAAGGCGTGTGTCCATTTCATGGCGATTGTTTTGAAGGGTTGGCTTCGGGCGTTGCCATTGAAAAACGCTGGGGCATGCGTGGCTCTTTATTGACTCCCGATCACGTTGCTTGGGATCTGGAAGTGGAATACATTGCACAGGCTCTCACCAACTACACCATGACCCTTTCTCCGCAGCGCATCATTATCGGCGGGGGCGTTGGCACACTGAGGCATCTCCTGCCCCGGGTCCAGCAGCGGACGCGTGAATTGATCAATGGCTATGTTCAATCGCCAGTCATCCTTGAAAATATCGAATCCTATATCGTTAACCCCGGCTTGGGCAATCGCTCTGGTATGTTGGGCGCCATGGCTCTGGCAGAACAATCGTTGCAAACATCATGATGATCGAAACCAATCAAATTGAAACCGAAGCACGCAAATCTCTGAAGCGCCTCCTGCCGCGAGTCGAAGCGGCGCTTAAGCGTTCCATCACCAAAGACCCGCAGGCATGGGATAAATTCAACGCGCGTTTGCAGCAGAACTTCCCGGCGTTGTTGTCCTTGTATGCCGAAGTGTACAGCGACCGTTATGATTTTTTCTACCACCTCGAAGACCTGGTGGAAAGCATGGCACGTTCGTGGTTCAATCGCCCGCAAGATTTGCGCGAGCTAGATGATGCCCGCGAGCAAGCCCCGCATTGGTTCCAATCGAACCAGATGCTGGGCGGCATTTGCTATGTCGATCTTTTTGCCAACAACATCGATGGCATTCGCAAAAAGATTCCCTACTTCAAAGAACTGGGTCTCACCTACATCCATCTCATGCCACTCTTCAAAGCACCCGAAGGCGAGAACGATGGCGGCTATGCCGTTAGCAGTTATCGTGAGGTGCATCCGCCACTTGGCACAATGAAACAACTTGCTTCGCTTGCGCGCGATTTCCGTGAAGCAGGCATCAGCCTCGTAGTGGATCTGGTCTTCAATCACACTTCGGATGAACATATCTGGGCGGAACGTGCCAAAGCGGGCGATGAAGAATACATGGATTTTTACCGCATCTTTCCGGACCGGGAACTGCCCAGCCGCTACGAGCAGAATCTCAGGGAGATTTTTCCCGAAGAACATTCCGGTGCTTTTTCCCCATTCATCATTAACGGCAAAGAACACTGGGTATGGACGACCTTCCACTCCTATCAATGGGACTTGAACTACGCCAACCCGGCGGTCTTCAACCGCATGGCAGAAGAGATGCTCTTCCTCGCCAACCAAGGCGTAGAAGTATTACGCCTCGACGCCGTTGCATTTATCTGGAAACAGCTTGGCACCAACTGCGAGAATCTTCCGCAGGCGCATATCCTCATCAAAGCCTTCAACGCCGTCGCACGCATCGCTTCGCCTGCATTGATCTTCAAATCAGAAGCTATCGTCCACCCTGATGATGTGGTTAAGTACATTTCACTCGAAGAATGTCAGGTTTCATACAACCCCCTGCTGATGGCATTACTTTGGAATTCACTTGCCACACGCAAGATCAAGTTGTTGTCGCAGGCGTTGGCGTATCGTTTCAAACTTCCTCAAGGCACGGCTTGGGTCAATTACGTCCGCGTGCATGACGATATCGGCTGGACATTTTCTGATGAAGACGCCGCCCAACTGGGCATGAATGGGTACGACCATCGTCACTTTCTCAATGAGTTCTATCGCGGGCGTTTCCCCGGCAGTTTCGCGCGTGGGCTTCCCTTTCAGGAAAATCCCCTCACCGGTGATTGCCGCATCAGCGGAACTGGCGCTTCACTGGCTGGCTTGGAGAAAGCCTTGCATGAAGAAGGCGAAAAAGAAGTGGAATTTGCCATTCGCCGCATTTTGTTGATCCACGCCATCATCATTACGGTGGGTGGCATTCCACTGATTTACCTTGGCGATGAGATCGGCACACTCAACGACTACACCTATCGCGACGACCCCGCGCATGAGCGTGACAGCCGCTGGGTACACCGTCCGCGAGCCGATTGGAAGAAGTACGAGAAACGCAAGAACCTGCACTCGCTCGAAGGACATATCTTCCACGGCTTCCGTGCGATGATCGAGTTAAGAAAACAGCATGAAGTCTTTGCAGGCGGCGAGCTAGAGATCATTCCCACTGATAACGAGCATGTCTTGGGGTTCACGCGTACCCATGGCGGCAAGCGTGCTGTGATTTTCGCAAATTTCTCCGAATCCCCGCAGACGATCTCCTCACGTGTGATCGAGCAATATTCCATTACCAGTCTCAAGAAACTCCATGGGCGCAATCATGTTTCATCCAAAAATAGCCTTCAATTGGAGCCTCTGGATTTTGTGGTGTTCGGTTAAGAGCCGATATCCTCCTCTTACTCAACCTCCCCGCTGAAGCACGGGGAGGTTGTCTTTTTTTTGATGGCGCAGATTTTTTTATTCTTTTTCCGCGTCTTAAATTCGGAGATTTGTATTTACTTCGCGATCTTGTTTAACACTTCGCCTAATTTCTGTATCTCTTCCACCGTGTTGTAGTGGACGGGCCCCACGCGCACCATGCCGCCTTTATCTTCCAGCCCCAATCGCTCAGAGACGTTAATGGCATAGTAGTTGCCGTCCCACACATAAATATTTTCGGCGGCGAGTTTTTCCGCCACGGTGCGCGGATGCATATCTCCGATGCGGAAGGAGAAGGTGGCGATGCGTTCATCGAGGCGGCGGGCATCGGTGTTACCAAAGATGCGCAGGTTTGGAACCGCTTCGAGTGTGGAAAGAAGCGCGCGGCTTAGTTCGAACTCGTAGGCATGGATGGCGCTCATGGCTTGCTTGAGCAACAGTTTGCGCCCGCTATAACCTTGTTGGCTTAATTCGCTGGCGTATTCTCCGCCGAATTCTTTGCCGAGCCATTCAAAATATTCCACCGCGCCGAGAATGCCCGCAATGCCTTCGTGGTTCTGTGTGCCGGTTTCGAACTTGCCGGGTAACTCGTTTGTGGCAGGGCGCACTTTGTAGGCGAAAAGTTTTTCGAGCAGTTCATGTTTCCCGTAGAGAATACCGGCGTGAGGTCCGAAAAATTTATAGGACGAAGCAACCAGAAAATCGGCGTTAAGTTTTTGCACATCGATCGCCCCGTGGACGGCGTATTGCACCGCATCTACATACACCAGTGAACCGGCATCATGTGCCAT
>JBDKJK010000354.1:0-2932 GCA_039796675.1 Chloroflexota bacterium | reverse complement strand
AAAAGCTTTTTGGCACAAGTCCATAAAGCACTTTCTAAGAATCCCTCCATGCTATAATCCGCCCTCGTATCCGTCATTGCGAGGGCGCTCTTTGCTCGACATCGTACCCGAATGGGTAAGCAATCTCGTGAACACGTTAGGGGATTGCTTCGCCGCAAAGAACAAGAGCGCGGCTCGCAATGACGAACTTAATTCATGGAGGAACCCTTGCGTACTAAATCAACTATTCTCATGCTCGCCTTGAGCATTCTACTCGCCGCCTGTGGAACGTCCGCTTCGGGCGGAGCAACAACCGCCGTCGAAGGCTACATCACCGCACTCGCGACCAAAGACCAAGCCGCCCTCATCTCCAACTCCTGCGCCGATTGGGAAGATGACGCCCTGATCGAACTCGACTCCTTTGCCCTCGTCGAAGTCACCGTAGACGGAATGTCCTGCGCCGAAGCAGGTACCGACGGCGACAAGACCCTCGTCAACTGCACCGGCATGCTCAACATGAGCTACAACGGCGAACCCCAATCCCTCGACCTCGCTGACCGCACCTACGAAGTCATCGAGCAAGACGGCAATTGGCTTGTGTGTGGAGTGCGCTAAACCGACCATAGACGATGGATCACGGACGATGGAAAAGATCGTCTATGGTCCATCGTCAATCGTCTATCGTCCATGAAAGAGAACCTCCTCGCCCTCCTTCTCTGCCTCATCCTCATCGCCCTCGTTATCTTCACCGCAGACTCGAGCCCCACGTGGATCTATCAAGGCTTCTAAATGGCGCTTGAAAATATTCTGATTCTCGCCGCCGCCTCGCTCCTCTGGGCAGCCACCTTCCGCAACCACGGGCGGACGTGGTTCATGCTCATCGTCAGCGTCGTCGTCATCTTTTGGCTGCAACCCGCCCTGCCCATCCGCGGCGCCGACTTCTTTACCCCCATCGCCACGCTCGTGCTCGTCGTCCTCACCTGGTTCATCACCGCCAACGACGAAACCCGTAAGCAGCGCAAGAACATCATCATCCTCGCCATCGTCGCAGGCGTCGTCCTGCTTCTCAACCTCACCCGCTTCCTCCCCGCAGACTTTCAACTCCTCACCGCCTCGCGCCCACCACAACTGACAACGACTCTCATCATCTTTTTGATAACAGGACTGACGCTGTTAGTTTTATCTAGTCTGACGCGTTTCAGCGCTTCTTTCTTAACGGTGGGTCTGGTTCTAACCATCGGGCTTTTTCTCGCGCTGAAAGTTCCCACCCTCACCTACTGGACAGTCTACTTTTTCCGCTCACTCTCTGGGCAAAACGTTTACGCATCACGCATTACGGATTTCGCATGGCTCGGATTCTCCTACGTCGCCTTCCGTCTCATCCACACCATACGCGACAAACAGTCTGGAAGATTCCCCTCCGTAGACGTAGGCGAATTCATCACCTACGTCATCTTCTTCCCCGCCTTCACCGCCGGACCGATTGACCGCCTCGAACGTTTCATCAAAGATTTACGCGCTCCCTTTGCGGGTTTGAGTCTTGAAACGTTCTATTCAGCAGGTCAACGCCTGTTGCTCGGCTTGTTCAAAAAATTCGTCATCGCCGACGCGCTGGCACTCATTGCCCTGAACGACTCCAATGCAACCCTAGTCACCTCCACATTTTGGATGTGGGTCATCGTCTACGCCTACGCTTTCCAAATCTACTTCGACTTCAGCGGCTACACCGACATTGCCCTCGGCATCGCGCAACTGCTCGGCATCAAACTACCCGAGAACTTTGCCTCGCACTATCTCAAACCCAACCTAACCCAATTCTGGAACAACTGGCACATGACTCTCACGCAGTGGTTCCGTGCATACTTCTTTAATCCCATCACCCGCTGGCTCCGTTCGTGGCAGAAACCAATGTCCATCCCGATGATGATTCTGCTCACCCAAGTCGCCACCATGCTGCTGATCGGCTTCTGGCACGGCGTCACGTGGAACTTCACCCTCTGGGGCTTATGGCATGGTCTGGGACTCTTCATCCACAACCGCTGGAACGATACCACCAAAGCCAAAGCCGCCGCGTGGGCAACTACCCCCGCAAAACAAACCGCGCTCAACATCAGCGGCATTCTGCTCACCTTCCACTTCGTGGCAATTGGGTGGATTTTCTTCGCATTATCATCACCTGCTGTTTCATGGCAGGTGATTTTGAAATTGTTTGGAGTCCCCTAACTCCGTCATTGCGAGCCGCGCTCTTGCTCTTTGCGGCGAAGCAATCTCATGAACTAATCATAAGGTTTAGTACTTACGCAAAACTCCAAGAGCAAGCCGCGAATTACACGAATTTTCACGAAATTTTAAAATAATTCGCGTGAATTCGCGAAATTCGTGGCAAAAGATTTTGAAATGTGTAAGTCCTTAGATTGCTCACCGCACTGGCGCACGGTGCAAGTGTCGTCGGGCTAACGCCCTCCTCGCAATGACGAAAATACAATGAATCTCAAACGCCTTCTTTCCTCTTTTTTCTTCATCCTCCTCACCGCCTGCACTTACGAAGTCGGTAATGCGCCCACGCCTACGCCGGTGATCGCACCCGAAGCGCAGAGTCAGCCTGAGGTCCCGTTTGAGGCATTTGCTAGTCCATCACCTCAGCCGTTTCAATTTAGTTTGCCCACGCCCGGCGCGGAACCGGTTACCAATTGGCGTCCGCCGCTGTACCCTGTGCCTTGGGCAATATCGCCTTACGACCATTTCTTTTTCACCCGCCCCATCGCCGCAGACCAAACCAACTGGCCCATTGCAGACTATCGCTATGGCGGCGTGTTCTTTGGTCGCAACATCGTGCATACCGGCATCGACATTCCATCTCCTGAAGGTACACCCATCCTCGCCGCCGGACCCGGCACCGTGGTCTGGGCAGATTGGGGCTTGTTCATGGAGATCCCCGGCGATAACACCGACC
>JBDKJK010000353.1:0-5576 GCA_039796675.1 Chloroflexota bacterium | reverse complement strand
AGATGGATAAACCCACCGCCTCTTTCTTGACGATGAAGCCTTGAGTGACCCCATTGAGATTCGCATACACCATGAGCGCTTCGGCGTCTTTGGCAAATGGCACGAAAGCTTTTTCGCCGTTCAGAACATACGCACCACCTTCGGCTTTGGCAGTGGTCTTGAGTTCATTCGGGTCGAAGTTGAAACTGTATTCGATGAGCGCGCCAGTGTAAGGAGCCCACGCGCCTTCGATGATCTTCGGAAGATATTCCTGCTTTTGTTCTTCGCTGCCACCCAGCAAAATGGGAGTGGCAAACAGCGACGGGGTCATCACGGCGAGTGCGCCAGCCAGATCGCCAAACGCCATCTCTTCCACAGCGAGGACGTTGGTCATGGCGCTGCGATCGCCGAAGCCGCCATACGCTTCCGGCGTGGACGCTTGCAACAGACCCAGCTCCCAGCCTTTGTTGACGAGCTTCTGTGGCATCTCATGATTTTCTTCGGCGTCATGAGCCGCGGGACGCAGGTCGTTGGAAGCAAACTTCCCCACCGCGTCGATCAACATTTGTTGTTCTTCATTAGGTTCGAACGAGTACATCTCTTTACACTCCTTTTAGACGATGGACGATAGACCTTGGACGATGGTTGACGATGGTCAATCGTCTATCGTCCATGGTCCGATTTACTTCAACATGCCCTTCAAAATAAAATCCGAATATTCATCTGCGATCTGCTCAATGGATTTGGGTCCATTGGGTTGATACCAGGTGAGGGTCCAGTTCAAGGTGCCCATAATAGCGCGGGTGGCGAGACCCGTATCTGACAAGGCAAAGGTCTTTTTCGCCACGCCTTCATC
Source organism: Chloroflexota bacterium (assembly GCA_039796675.1). Taxonomy (GTDB): domain Bacteria; phylum Chloroflexota; class Anaerolineae; order Anaerolineales; family Villigracilaceae; genus Villigracilis. The sequence continues at coordinate 4,741 of JBDKJK010000353.1, read as the reverse complement.
CAGCACGTCACGCCATAGTTTTTCGAAATTGTCGCGCAACGGCACATGGCGGGCATGTGACTTTTTATCGAGGGAACGATGCTCAAACAACAAAACCGACGTTAAGTCGGCATTGTCGGCGAGACCCGTGAGGTAGCCACGGATCATTAATCTCAATTTTTGGTCGGGGGTAATGTTTTGGGTGGAGATGGCAGCGATATGCTCGGTGAGCATTGCCAAGGCACGGTCTAGCAGTGCCAGCAAAATCTCCTGCTTGGACGAGACATGGTGATACAAACTGGCTTTTTGCACGTTCACCGCCGCCGCAATATCAGACATGGACGCGCCATGAAAGCCCTTCTGGCGGAAGACCTGTGCGGCAGCATCCAAAACATCGTCTCGGGTCATTGTATCTCCTTACCTACCGAACGGTAGGTAGGCAGAGTTTACTACTATCACTAGGGAGAGTCAAGGAAATTCACCATACTCATACACAACTTTGCAGGAATGTAAAAATAAACGGAGTAAAATTGTCTGGTATTCACACAAGTCAGGAGAACATCCATGAAATATTTTGTGACCGGATCAACAGGCTTCGTTGGCGGCGTTTTGGCAAAAAAACTGCGCGAAGCTGGGCATGAGGTGAATGCCTCCGTCCGCTCGCCGGAAAAGGCAAAGGAACTACAAGCCCTCGGCGTGAAATTATTCAAAGGCGATGTGACCGAAAAAGAATCCATGCGCGAGGCGATGACTGGCGTGGATGGGGTTTATCATGTAGCAGGCTGGTACAAAGTCGGCGCAAGGGACAAGAGAGGCGGCGTGCAGGTCAATATCAACGGCACACGCAATGTGCTGGAATTGATGCAGGAATTGAAAATTCCCAAAGGCGTATACACCAGCACACTGGCTATCAATTCGGATACCAAGGGCAAGTTGGTAGATGAGACCTATCAGTTCAATGGCAAACACATCAGTGAATATGACCGCACCAAAGCAGAAGCGCACAGAATCGCAGACGAATTCATCGCAAAGGGATTGCCACTTGTCATCGTCCAACCCGGGTTGATCTATGGGCCCGGCGATACTTCAACGGTAAGAATTAACTTGCTCGATCTTCTGCGTGGAAGGTTGCCCGCGCTCCCTTCTCAAACGGCTTATTGCTGGGCACATGTGGACGATATCGTGAAGGGTCACATACTCGCGATGGAAAAAGGCAAGGTCGGCGAAAGTTACATCATCTGTGGTGAGCCGTACAGCGCAGCAGATGCCTTCGCCTTGGCGGCAAAAACTGCGGGCAAGTCCACACCGATAACCGTCCCTTACCAAATGATGAAGACGATGTCAGTGCTTATCAGACCATTAGATGCTCTCATGCCAGAAACATACACCTCTGAAGGGCTGCGTGTTATTGGCGGCGTGACCTATATTGGCGATAACAGCAAAGCGAAACGTGAATTAGGATATGATCCACGCCCACTAAGCGAAGGCTGGGTGGAAACCGTCAAATATGAGATGAAACTGCAGGGTATAAGCGGCTAGGTATTCTACAAACCTCTTCCCTAGGCAAACCTGCCCTCTCATTCATTGAAACTTCCTTGCGGGAGTTCATTTTAACTTTCCATAAAGGGTATAATTTTGCAAATTATGACAAATGGGTATTTCTTAATAGGAACTGGAAAATGGCAAAAATCCTAATCGTGGATGATGACGAGAAGGTCACAACCCTACTTTCTCGCTTTTTAACATCGCTAGGCTATGAAGTTATAGTGACCAATCACAGCGCAAGAGCCGTCGCACTTGCTGAACAATCGCGCCCAGACCTGTTCATTCTCGATATCATGATGCCTCCGCCTGATGGCTTTGTGCTAACCAGCATGCTGCGTGATGATGTAAAATTTGCTCGAACGCCGATCCTCATTATTACTGCGCTAGACAATAGCAACAGCCGGGCAACCACTTTGGGTGCCAATGGGTACCTGGCAAAACCCTTTAATCTCGACGAGCTCTCAGCCAAGATCACCGAACTAATTGGCTAAATTTCAGGGCATCTCACCTTTGCAGGAGAAATTAAAATGGCAAAAATACTGATCATCGATGACGAACCTGAAACTATCAAGCTACTAGAATCAATAGTCAAAATGGATGGGCATGATGCCCTGGCTATATTAGAGAGCCGCAATGCAATTCAAGCTGTAGAAAAGTTTCTACCAGATGTTGTCCTACTTGATATCATGATGCCCGAAATCAATGGCATCGCTGTTTGTAAGTTGATCAAAGCTCAACCGAATAACAATCATGTCAAGGTCATCATTGTTTCAGCATTAAGTGACGATGGCACCCGCAGGGACGTATCCAATGCTGGTGCAGATCTATTCCTCACCAAACCCATACTGCCCAAGTTTTTAATCCAATCCATCAAAGACATTCTTGCTTGAGAGTTAACAAGCGATTGGGTGCAATATCTTGCACCCAATCGCTATTGGCTTTATGATTGGGAACAAACACAAAACTACCTTGAATTCGTTTGTTATTCAGGAAAAAAGCATGACCAAAATAATGATGGTAGACGACGACAAACTGGTGACCGAGCTTCTGCAAAAGCTCCTTAAATCAGACGGATTCGAAACTGTTGCGATCAACGACAGTTCGCTTGCAATTAATCTTGCAAAATCAGAAATGCCCGATCTTATTCTTCTAGACCTCATGATGCCCCAGCCAGATGGCTTCCGCCTCTGCCGAATGCTTCGTGAAGAACCTCTCTTTAAGCAGCTTCCCATCATCATCGTCACCGCCCTTGACGACAGTGACAGCCGGGCAGTTGCCTACGGGGCGGGGGCAACCGATTACCTTACCAAGCCATTTCACCCAGGCGAGTTGAAAGATAAAATAATCGAAGCCCTAGAACGCTAACGAAAAGAAACTGAATCAAAAACACGCCTCACTTGGAGGCGTGTTTTTGATTTCATAGGTAACAGGTCTTATTTCAACGTGCGAATGTAGGCAACTGCCTGCCAGATCTGTTCGTCAGTTAGAACACCCTTCCAAGCAATCATAGCAGTGCCCTCTTTACCAGTATTAACGCGCCAGTAAAGATAATCATCACCAGCCTGAGCGGCAACTTCCACAAGATTTTTAGGAGCGGGGTCGAGAGCCGCACCTGCAGGACCATCACCATATCCCTTTTCACCATGGCATGAAGCACAATTTGTTGCAAACACTTCAGCGCCAGCTGTAGCAGCATCAGCACCGAGCGGATTGGCAGCGCCAGTATATTCAGCAGGGACAGGATCTAAAGCAGCTGGAGCACTAGAACCACCGCCACATGCTGCGAGCACAATCGCGCTCAAAACCAAAACTACAAAAAAGACTTTCTTCATCAGATACCTCCGGTTGATTATTTTCGGACGGTATTATAGCTACTTTGTGAAAAAAAACACTGTGACATTAGTTACATAAATCGTATGACATCCATATAATGGCTATGTACACAAGTACAAATTTATTTTTTTCGTCCACCTTTTAATTTCATCTGCAATTTCTCAAAGCCATCCCAATCTCCCTGCGCCGCCAGCTTTGCCTGGTCAATCCACCCTTCCGGGGTCATCATCTGAAGCCCAGCTCTATCTAAAACCTTTTGTACATCGGCAGCCTCAGCCTTAGCCAAGTCTTCAAAAGTCTCGATTCCGGCACGAGCAAGGATCTTCACAACCTTCGGACCAATCCCCTCGATTTTGATCAATTCACCCGCAACCTTCTTCTTGGCTACAGACGAAACCGCCTCCACCTCCACCGAAACCTGTTTCGGCTTTCTGACAGCCGCAACCCACCCGACGACGACCGCCAATGCAAAAAAACCTAACAAGATGCCCAAGAGCCAAAGAAGTTCTATATTCAACCCCCCACCGCCCTCTGCCAAAAAATGCAATGCAAACATAGCTGCCTCCATAGAAATATTTTCTGCCGCACTTATACGTGAAAACATGGAGCATGTCAATTCTTAAGGGTAAAATAGGACAATTCCCAATCGGAGTCACAAAATGAAACTCAAGCCCTGGCAGATCATTGCCCTTCTGTTGATTACAGCATTGGCAGTTATTCGTTTGTTATCCAAACCTGCGCCTGAACACCCGTACTACACAGCAGGCTCAAATCATCCACTCGTCATTGCTCACCAAGGCGGCGACGGCGTCTGGCCCGGCGAGACCATGCTCGCCTACCAAAACTCTGTTGCACTCGGTGTAGACGTTCTCGAAATGGACATTCACATCACACAGGATGGAGAACTCATCCTCATGCACGATGAAACCGTAGACCGTACCACCGACGGCACGGGTGAGATCGAATCCATGACACTGGCAGATTTGAAAAAACTTGATGCCGCCTACGATTGGTCACCCGATGAAGGTAAAACTTTTCCCTACCGCGGGCAGGGCATCCAAGTCGCTACATTGGAAGAGATCTTTCAAGCCTTTCCCGATATGCACATGACCATCGAAATCAAAAAGACCAATGCTTCGATGGCAAAACCGTTTTGCAAAATAATCCGTGCCTACAACATGCAAGATAAGGTCCTGGTCGCTTCCTTCCATGATGAACGGCTCAAGGAGTTCCGTACCGAATGCCCCGAAGTTGCCACCTCCAGCGCGAAGAATGAAACAACCATATTTGTATTGCTGACCAAAGCCTTTTCAGGCGGTTTCTATTCGCCGAAATTTTATTCGCTGCAAGTCCCTGAAGAATCAGGCGGCATCACCGTCATGAC
>JBDKJK010000352.1:0-2540 GCA_039796675.1 Chloroflexota bacterium | reverse complement strand
AACCCTGCAGTAATACTGGTAATGAGTTGCCGAACATCTACATTTTTCATTCGAACTCCTAATTTTTAAACTGCTCGATTTTATAGGGTTTTATACTGCAACTGCATCATCCAAATTACCTAATACGATGTGTTTTTTATCTAACCCCGTTAAACAAGAAAGGTCACTATCATAGTGACCTTTCTTGTTTCAATTGACCGTACGCGCTCCCGCTCAAAGGCGATCTGTGACCGCCGTATTACGCGAGGGACTCTGCGGGGTCACAGACCCCGCAGGAGCATAAACTGCGTAAGGTGAGTTCTTAATACTCCCACTTCAATTGAAATTCGATCTCTTCTTCGCCTTCGCCGCGTTCGTGGGCAATGGATATTTCCGCAGCTTTGGGCACCACCACTCGCTTGCCTGCCACCTGAATACGGAATTGTTCTTCAGCTTCGAGGGCATCGGCAAGGCGGCGCAACTTCTCGGCAAATTTCTTTACCGAATACACTTTTTCAACATCACGGGCTCGTTTGATTTTCTTTGGCATGAGTTTTCCTTTCGTAGTTTTACTACTTGCGCATCATACCCGAAAACCTGCAGGCAACAGACTATTTTCATCTACCTATCATTTCAAAGCATCGTTAATATGTCACGGTATAATCGCGCACACCAACAAGGAGAACATCTTGCTTTCGATCATCTTTGGTTTACTCTCCGCGCTCACATGGGGCGCGGGCGATTTTACAGGCGGGCTGGGCACACGCAAAGTAGGCGCGGTACGCGCTGTTTTTTATGCATCGGTGATCGGGCTGATCGCTGTGTTGCTCACTGCCCTTGTCAGCGGTGAAACCTTTCCGGCAATTTCCCATATTTTGTTTGCCATGCTGGCTGGCGTGTTTGGGTGTGTCGGTCTGCTTTTGCTTTATGCCGCCATGGCAAAGGGATTGATGAGCATTGCCGCGCCCGTCTCGGCTTTGTTGGCGGCAGCACTGCCTGTGCTTGTGGGCTCACTCACCGAAGGCTTGCCTGAAACCCTAACCCTGATCGGATTTGGCTTTGCCCTTTTTGCAGTTTGGATGGTCTCACAAGGTGGAGACGGCGTGAAGGATATCCTCTCGCATCTCTCGGACTTGAAGCTGCCTCTCCTTGCAGGCATGGGATTTGGCTTTTACTTTGTCCTCATGCACAACGCCACCGGCAGCGGACATATCTTCTGGCCCATGGTCGCATCGCGTACTGCCAGCGTCCTGCTCCTGCTGGTTTACATGCTCATCACTCAAACATCCTTCCGCATTACCGATATGTCCGCATTACCCGTCATCAGTTTGAATGGCATCCTCGACCTGACCGGCAATGGATTCTTTATTCTCGCCGCCCAAGCCGGGCGGTTAGATGTCGCTTCGGTCTTGAGTTCCCTGTACCCCGGTTCGACAGTTCTCCTGGCATGGATATTCCTGCGAGAACGCCTCACTCGCAGCCAATGGATTGGCATTGCCGCCGCATTGACCGCCATTGTCTTGATGACTATCTAATGCCCATGATGGGGGATAGTCTCTACAAGAGAAACCAATAAAATAATCAGCAATTATTTATCGTATTGGAGAGACTTTATGAGTTCCGCATCTGAACATAATTCCGCCTTACAACAAACCCGCTACTTTACCGCCGAAGACCTTGAAGCCAATCGCAAGGGGCAGTATTCCCAAGGTCAGATAGAGCAGGCGAAAACCTTGCGCGAAGGTGCAAAACAGAACGCTGGTAACTACAAGAATAAGGGCTGGGTCATTTCATTGATCTTTGGTGTAGGTGCTTTGTTCTTTTGTGTAATACTGTACTTTGTAGGTGTTTTTGATATGTTCCAAACGATGCTGGGTAATCTCTTCCTGCCAGTGATGGTTGGCTTGTGTCTCTTTGCCATCCTGTTCGTTTTCGTGATCGCGCCGCGCTCGTATCAATCCTCAGTGGATATGTACAAGTCGATGGGCAGTTCGCTCGAAGAACAGCCTCTGGGTGCTATTCAAGTGATTGAGGCACGGGCGGATGTATATACTTCACAAGGCGGCATCAATCGTCGCGGACATCAATCTGCGCGCGTGTCCTACGTCCTGCAAATGGATAGTATCACCTTCAACATCACCGACGCCCTGATGAACACAATCGAAAAGAAGCGTCTCTATCGCGTGTACTGCGTGAATAATGGTGGATACTGGCAGCTCCTCAGCATGGAAACACTGGAATAATCTATCGTCTACGGTCTGCCGTCCATCGTCAGAATTCTGTGGTACACTCACGCCCGCTGTATTTCTGGGAACTTGTTTTGATCACTCTAAGTAAGTAGCCCGCGGAGATCTCCCGGGCTTTTTTGTTGGGCGGGTACTGCCTGAAAAGGCAAACCTTGTTGAGCAGGAAGAATTATTGAAAGAGTTGTCAGAACATCCCGTATATTTTTCGTCATTGCGAGGGCGCTAGCCCGAAGCAATCTCAGGCTTGTTCACGAGATTGCTTCGTCGGGAAAAGCACCCTCCTCGCAATGACGGAACAAAAGGATGACAATGACA
>JBDKJK010000351.1:0-3550 GCA_039796675.1 Chloroflexota bacterium | reverse complement strand
TCAAAATATGGCTTGGGCAAAAATCCATTGGTGGCGATGTTCGCCGCCAATATTGTCATCTGGATCATCTCTGCCGTCTTCACGATTCAGCCATCCATTGTTTTGCTCGCAGTGGGTATGTTCATTTATATTAGCGTAGTCCCTTTCATCGAAGCCGCCGAGCAGACGATCCTCCAGAAAGTGGTTCCGCAAGAAAGACAGGGACGCGTTTTTGGATTCGCTCAAAGCGTGGAACAATCCGCTTCGCCTCTGACGACCTTTTTGATTGGTCCTATTGCTGAAACCTTTTTCATCCCGTTTATGACGACTGGCGCAGGCGTGGGTCTTATTGGCAGTTGGTTCGGCACCGGGCCCGCCAGAGGCATTGCCTTGGTCTTCACGGTGACAGGTATTCTTGGTTTGATTCTGACGATCATTGCTATGAACACAAAATATTACAAAGTGCTTTCTGATCGATATATGAATGATGTATCTGAGACTGTACCTGAAGGTGAGTTGGCATAAGGAGTATGTATGGCGGAATCTAATTTTCCCAAGATCGGAGCACCCGCTACACGAGCTTTGGAAGCAGCGGGTTATACAAATCTCAAGCAGTTGACTAAAGTCACGGAAGCGGAGTTGGCCCAACTGCATGGAATGGGTCCCAAAGCGCTCAACATTCTGCGTGAAACATTGAAAGCGGAAGGGTTGTCATTCAAACAGGGTCAGGCAGGGGCGAAGCTTAAGAAGAAAGGCTCGCCCGTCAGCCGAACGGATAAGGTGAATGAATTTCTTCGGGAACGAAATCACCCGCTCACGGCGGAGATAGAGGCGGTGCGCTCCATCATCAAGGGCGTGAATAAAAACATCCATGAAGAAATTAAGTGGAAGGCTCCATCCTTCAATTTCAAAGGCGAATACTTGGTGACCTTTAACTTGTGGGAAGAGAAGCGCATTCATCTTGTGTTTCATAACCCGCAGATTTCAAAGGTCAAGAGCAAGTTATTGGAAGGCGCTTACAAAGACAGGCGCATGGCTTATTTTGCGGACATGAAAGATGTGAAGGCGAAAAAGGCGATGCTGGAAAAAGCGTTGAAAGATTTGATCAAATTACAGGAGCAATAAAATGACAGACTTATCCCCTTCAAAACATATTGATAAACAAATCAAAGACCTGCCCGACTGGCGCGGAAAAGTACTGGCGCGTTTGCGTACATTGGTTTTAGAAACGTCATCAGAAATCAGTGAAGATTGGAAGTGGGATACTGCCGTGTGGGTTTGCAATGGCAATGTGGTTGCAGGCGGTGTTTTCAAAGACCACGTGAAGTTGAATTTTTTCAAGGGCGCATCACTGAAAGACCCAAAAAAATTATTCAATGCAGGTTTGGAAGCGAAAGCCAGCCGCGGCATTGATTTTCAGGAAGATTCAAAGATTGATGAAGCCGCGCTAAAGGCGCTTGTACTTGAAGCGGTTGCATTTAACAAGGCTGGCAAGAAGAAATAAATTGTGACGACTGACCACCGACGATTGACTGTAGAATAGCGATTGTGGTCAGCAGTCATCAACAACTTTTGAGAAACTCATGAATAAAACCATTCGTACGCATTTGGATAATATCCGCTCGGACGATGGACAGTTGCAAAACAAGGCATATTACTTCCTTATGGAAGAAACTGAAAAGCCCGTAGATTGGGCGTATGAAGCGTGGGACGAATTAGTGGATGGATTAACTCATAAAGATAACCATGTGCGTGCGATTGCATCTCAGGTGCTTGCCAATTTGGGTAAGAGCGACCCGAAAGGCAGGATGTTCAAGGATTTTGATAAATTGCTTAACGTGACCAGGGATGAAAAATTTGTCACCGCGCGGCATTGTATGCAAAATATCTGGAAAGTTGGTTTGGGCGGAAAGAAGGCACAGCAATTGGTTGTGGATGGACTGGAAAAACGATTCCATGAGTGCGTGAAAGAAAAGAACAGTACGATGATCCGATATGATATCAATGTGGCATTGCGCAATCTTTATAATGCCACTTCTTCCAATGAGATCAAAAAGAAGGCGCTGGAACTGATAGAGTTGGAAGAGGATGAGAAATATAAGAAGAAATACTTCACTGTTTGGAAATAGGAGATTCGTTGATGGATATTCTTGACCGCCTGCTCGCACATGACACATGGACAACTCAGCAGTTGCTTGATGCCTGTGTAGGTCTTTCAGATGAGCTGTTGGATAAGGGTTTTGATATCGACCATCGCTCGCTTCGAGAAACATTTCTTCACATGATCGAAAACCTGGAAACGTGGACAGATCTGATTTATGAGCGACCTGTGCAGGATAAACCGGGTAGGTCAATTCCAGAATTAAAGAAGAGATTGGTAAATGCAAGCTGCGAATTCGCAAACCTTTCCCGCAAAATTGCCCGTGAAAACCGCTTTGACGATTCTTTTTTGGATACTTTGGACAACCCTCCACGTTTGAAAACATTTGGAGGCGCCATCGGCCACGTGCTCACACATAACATGCATCACCGTGCCCAACTTATGTATTTGATGGAAAAGGTTGGCGTCCAAGACCATATTGAAGGGGATCTGATGAGTTGGGAAGCGGTCGCTTTCGGGTGGGCATGATCGAACGAGTCGTGTAGAATTTGTAAAACAATCTCTGCATTATGGATGGTAAAAAGAATGATCAAACTTGTTCCGATTACATTGGAAGGTCACGGCATTCGGCTTGAACCACTGACCCTTGAACATGAAGCCGATCTCTCTGCCGCCGCAGGGGATGGCGAACTTTGGAATTTATGGTTTACCTCTGTGCCAAAACCAGAAGAAACCAAAACTTATATTGAAACTGCGCTGGCAGGTTATCAGGCAGGGCACATGTTGCCCTGGGTGGTGCGTGAGCTGACAACCGGAAAAATTGTCGGGAGCACTCGTTATCATGATGTGATTGCCAACATCGACCGTGTAGAGATTGGTTACACTTGGTATGCCAAAAGCTGGCAGAAGAGCCATGTCAATACAGTTTGTAAGTTGTTACTACTTGCTCATGCCTTTGATACATTGGGTTGCAAAGTAGTGGGTTTACGCACTGACAACTTCAACTTTAATTCACAGAAAGCCATTGAAGGACTCGGCGCAAAAAAGGATGGAATTCTGCGGCATCATGCCATACGCCGCGATGGCTCGGTTCGGGATAGTGTCATGTACAGCAGTCTCGTCACCGAGTGGGTTGGTGTAAAACAGCATCTTAAATTTCGATTATCCCGCCACGGATACGGATCGAATTAAAAAAGGAAGGTTGTTCCATGAAAATTCATTTGGTTGACGGTACCTACGAATTATTCCGTGCGCACTTTGGCGCACCACCCAAAAAATCTCAAAGTGGGCAGGAAGTTGGCGCGACTCTTGGAATGCTGCGCAGTATGCTCTTGCTGCTTTCTGACCCCGAAGTGACTCATGTTGCTGTGGCGTTTGATCATGTGATCGAATCGTTTCGCAATAAGATGTATGCGGGTTATAAATCTAGTGAGGGTGTTGAGAAGGTAATTCTGGATCAATTTCCTGTGG
>JBDKJK010000350.1:0-3161 GCA_039796675.1 Chloroflexota bacterium | reverse complement strand
GAGCAGGAAAAAATAAAACAAATTCTCGATTCGTATACTCAGAATGGAGTTGAGTATCACGCCTTTCGAAGTCGTCAATCGGGGGCACGGCGTTTCGTCTCGTTCCATGTGCTTGTTCCAGACACATGGACAGTTTTACAGGGGCATCAATTGCTGGAGAAAATCGAAGCCGATCTACGCAGGGCGGTCCCAACATTGACGGTTTTCACCCATCTTGAGCCACTCAATGACCCTAGCTCATGGCAGGATACAACTCTGGATCGTCACATGGATTAGAACTTATCTCAACAATACCATGTCCCCTGAGGAATCGCTCTTTGCGAGCGAAGGGTCTCTTAGTATGGGTGTAGAGATCCTTCGCTATCGCTCAGGATGACATTTTTGAGACGGGTTCTAGCTAAAACAAAAAAACAGGATCGTCTCACGACGATCCTGTTCGTTATGCCAAAGGATGTGTTACTTACTGAAGAGGCACCACGTTGGCGGCTTGTAAGCCTTTGGGTCCATCTTCGATGGAAAACTCCACCTTCTGTTCGGCTTCCAACTTACGATAGCCATCGGTCTGAATGGCGGAGAAATGCACGAACACATCCTCGCCACCATCTCGCCCAATGAAGCCGTAGCCCTTGGTCGCATTGAACCACTTGACGGTTCCAACAATTCGTTCTGACATCTTTCTTTACTCCTGCTATAAAAAATTTATGCCCGTCCACCATTGCGCTTTCTTAGGCGGGTCGGGCACGTGGGGGCAAGATTATCATGCCTGAAATGGAGTGTCAAGATTTTATGAAAAACAAGAGTAGACAATAGATTATAGATGGTTATCCATCGTCAGTCTTCCATACTCTATTGTCCACGACTCATAAACCAGGAATCAGAAATGATGTTTTGAGTTTGTATTCTGCATAGGCTTCGCCAAAATCACGCAGAAGTTTGCGTTCTTCAAAATAGGCACCGATAATGAAATACAAGGTGACACCGATGTTGAACACAAGTGAATTTACACTCAGGGATGGACTCAGCCAAAGGAACAAGATACTGAAAAGATATAACGGGTGCCTCACCACATTGTACAAGCCGCGCGTCACGAGTTGACCGGATTTCTCTTCCTCAAATAATTGGCGTACACCGACAAAAGACAAGGTATCGGTTTGTAAGACAGCCACTAGTAGCAGCAACGCCGAAAGCGCCTGCCCGCCATACATAATGAAACTCCACGGGGCAGAGGCTTGGTAAATCGGGGTATCTTCTAAGATTACCAACAGGTAAAGGATCGGTGCGAAAGAAACCACCGAGAAGATGTTGTACAACAGGCGGTAGAGGCTACACATACCAAACAAGTCTTTTGCGAGGTGCGAAGCCAAAAAGGAATGCACTACACCCCACAGAGCAAGGGAGAATAAGATGAGGAAGATGTTCATATCCCTTTAGATGCAGTGAGGGACGATTTGGTTACATGGAAAGTGAGTTGGGAATAGGGAGAGAAACACTTCATTCGCCACAAAACAAAAGGCGAATGGCTCATCACCATCCGCCTTCCACTTACTGTTTACTGGCTACTATCCTTACTCTCCGCCAAAGGCTGCTAACTCCGTTGTTTCGCCACCGGCTTGGATGATGTAGTGCGGCATCCATGCCACGCCGAAGATGTTGACGTAGACATCGGTCTTTTTGGGATTGATGGTGACCTCGGTCGATTCACTGACGACTCTGCCCCATTTATCGCTAATATCACGTACCACCTGTTCACGCTCGCGCATTAAATTATTCAAGTCTTTCGTCAGCTGCGCAACAGTTTCCTGTGATTCTTGCACCTCGGCTTTTGCGCTTTGCGCCAGGCGATGTTTGGTAAATTGAGTGGTGACGCTCTTCTTACGTGTCAACCCGAAAACACTGGCGCCCAGTTCCAACAGGTTCGCACCAGATTCGATGTTGCGGTTTTGCAGTTCGGCTTCATCTTCACGCAATTCGCGTTCTTCTCTACCAAGTTTATCTTCAAGAGTCCTGATTTTCTTTTCGATGGCAGTGGTTTTCTTGGTGATTTCGGCATCGCGAGCCTCACGAGCAGTATCGGCGCAGGCTTTCATGAAATCTGCCTGGCTGACGTCTGGTCCGGCAAAGACTTTGAGAGCGGTGTTGGCGCGGGCAGTGACAGATGAATTGCGGAAGACCCAATCGGTGAAATCTTTTTGCAGAGCCGTTATCAACTTCGAGTCGTTCAAGGGTGACTCGATGGAACCGAACTTTGATGAAGGGGCTGGCATGTTCTCTAACTTTTCGAGCGAGGGACCGGCGTATGGGAATTCATCCCAGCGGACAATGCCGCGGCGGTCGAGTCCGCTGACGAGGGCGGTTTTGGTCATTTCAACATCCACACCAAATTTACGGTCGAGAACGCGGATTTGGGCGGAGGCAAGCAAGACAGGGCGATAGACCACGCCTTGAATTGCCGCACCGTAGGCTTGTGTCTTCCCGACGGCGTTGAAAGCTTCGGGTAGGCTGTAATTTTGCGGCAAATAATATTCGCGGATGCCGGCAGGTAGCTTGGGTTTGGTGGCATTTCCGCCAGCTGAAGATGCAGATGCCATACTGCGTGGCGGCGTTTGAACTTTGGGCTGTGCGGCAGATGGGACAGAAACCGGCTGAACATGGTCAATAGGTGGCGGCGGTGTCTGCGATTTGGGTATAGAAACAGGCGTCGGCTTGGAGAGAGGCGCAGCCGCTTCCCCGGCTCCGACCAGTGCGTTCAAGTCGCGGATCTGGGTGCGGGTCATCGGACCGGCGAGGAAGTTCATCACCCAGCGGGTTTGGAAAAGGATTGGCGCTTTCTCATGGACGTTGTTCATGACGAAGACGCGTTTGCCAAGCGAGGAGATAAGTTTGTCCATTTGGGCACGGGAGAATCCGCCCGCTAGGCTTTCGAGACCGTCGAGGAGGCGGTTCTTGTCGCGCTCGGTTTGAAGTTTGCCGATGAACCATGTGCCAGTGTTTGAGAGTGCTTTGTAATCCATATCGACCGGGTTTTGGGTGGCGAGCAAAAGACCCAACCCAAATGCGCGTGCTTGCTTTAACATGCGCAGTAATGGCTGTTTGGACGGCGGGTTTGCAGTGGGAGGCAGGTAGCCGTAGATCTCATCCATGTAGAGAAGCGCGCGCAAGGA
>JBDKJK010000349.1:0-3301 GCA_039796675.1 Chloroflexota bacterium | reverse complement strand
GTCTGAATCAAAATTGAGCGGTGTCGCCATCAGACTTGCCAGACCCAGCCCGCTCAATTTGAGAAAGTCTCTTCGAGATAAGGTGTTCATCTAAGTTCAATCGTTTTTACGCATTACGTAATGCGTAATACGTAACTCAGTCGTGTATGTTCACTACTGTGCCAACGGAAGCGAAGTTATATGCCCACTCGGCGTCGGGCAGGCTCAAGTTGATGCAGCCGTGGCTCATGGGCACACCGAAGTTGTTATGCCAATAGGCACCATGAATGCCATAGTCACCATCGTAGTACATGATGTGTGGAACGTTCGGCAGGTAATAGCCGGGACCAGACATCGGCGCGGACTTTAGCTTGATCCACACTTTGAATCTGCCGACCAAAGTGGGAGTTTGCCATGTACCAGAAGAGATTACAAACGAGTTCACCAGGGTATCGCCTTCATAGGCATACATGCGCTGGTCTGAAAGGTCTACGTCGAACCAACGCACGCCGCCGCTTGTCTCTGAACTTACGGGCGGCACAACCGCAACGGCGGTTGGTGGGGCAACATATTCTGCGGTTGGGGTATCGGGGATGATGGCGGCTTCTGCAACAACGGCAACGGCTTCTGTGGTGGCGGTTGGCAGCACCAAAACTTCAGCCGCCGCTTCGGTTGCAGGAATAGCTGTAGGCGGCACAATGACCACTTCTGGTTGAGGCGGAATCTGCGTCACGGTGGCGGCGGGTTGCACTATTTCCACTTGAGGCGCAGGTTGATTGGCTCCCGGCGTATAAGTTGGCTTTGCAATATATACCTGCGCATACGAATCACCCGGCGCGCGTTGCTCGAACTGCGGAGCATTATTCCCACCGCTGCTGAGGATTGACGCCAACACAGGCGAGCTGACCGCCGACCATGCCGCAAAGATGAAGACGACACAACCGGTGATGACCAAAATTATAGGCAGGATAAAGTTCCGCTTCTTTGCGGGACCCTTAGCCTGTTTGCTGTTTCTGGGAGGATTTCCACCCGAAGGGGCGTTTGAGTTTGCGGGACGGTTGTTCATGGGTCACCTTTTACATTATGCCAACGGATAAAAACAAAAGAATACGTCTATCAAGATTATAAACAAAAAAGACTCTGTTTCACCATTGAATTTCTACAGGAACGCCCACTTCTGCCCAGTCATACAACACTTGCGAATCGTAGGTATCCAAGACCACACAACCATACGAGATGGGCGTGCCCAGAAAACCTGCCCACAAAGTGGCTCCGTTTGGTAGGATGGGCAGTGCGTGAATGCCGTTTTGCAAACTGCCTGCCCAATAAATGCCAAGCCAGTTGGGCATCCAGATATTCCATGTGGCACCGTAGGCATTGGGGATTTTTTCCAACACGCTGAAAGAGCCGGTGCGTGTGGCGTTGTTCATGCCTGTGGATGCGACGAAACTATAGACCAGTGTTTCGCCTTCATAAACATACATATGCTGTTCAGAAATATCCACGAGGATGAGTTTTCCGCCAGCATACGAAACAGGCGCTTGTGCGTTGGTGCTGGAGGAAATGCCCGCAGGCACATCCACGATTATGGCTTGAGCGACGGATTCAGGTGTATTTGTTGGGCTTTCTGCGGGAAGGGAAATTTGTGGAGGAGGCTGAGTCGCTGTCGGCGGGGGGAGAGGCGTGTACGTCGGTTTGGCGATCTCGGCTTGGGCGAAGGATGTCCAATATGTGGGTGTGGATAGAGTCGCTGAGGTCTGGGCTTGGGATGATGTGACTGTCCAAACGGCTGCACCGAGTAGGACGATTAAAAAGGCTGTCAGAATGCTGGGAACACGCATGTTCATGGCAGGATGGTTGGCAAGGGGACCGACGTGGGTAGCACGCTTTCGTTATTGATGAAGCACAAGATGCCCTGGGTTACGCCTTCTGCCACCACATCGGTTTGATTGGTGAGAATGTTCTGGTCGAGATATAAAAATCCGGTTTCGATGATGGCGGTGATGGTGTTCGGGTCGATTTCAGAAAAGGCGTGATATTGGGTCATGTCGGGCGTAATGCTGTTGGCATGAAAGGTGAGCCCGGTCATTTGTTGATAACGATTCGTCATGCAGGCGGTGAGACGTTGCGCGCGGTTCACATCTCGCGTTTCGAGCGAAGCCGCCACCTTGAAACCGGTCGCTTCATCGTTAACGTATTCGCATGAGTCGTTGTGGATAGATACCAGCGCGGCGGCGCGATAGCCGTTCAGGCGTGTATCGAACTCGTTGAGCAGGTCCACTTGATAGCCGCGCTCGGTAAGGCTGCGTTGCACCAGTGTGGCGATAGAAAGATTGACATCGGCTTCGGTCAGATTGGGGTTGCCGTTCTCGTCGTAGCAGACTGCACCTGAGTCGTTGCCCATGTGCCCGGCAACAATGCCAATGCGAACTTGTGGCAAAGGTGTGCTGGGTCCGTTTTGGACGGCAGATTGCGGCGTGAGCAGGGTGCGGAGTTGGTCGCTGAGATTGCTGGCGAAAAAGCTGTTGGGGGTCCATGCGGTGAAGAGGGTTGCGATCAAGACGGCAATACTGATCACGGATATAAACGGATTTGACCCGCGAGGTTTTTGTCTGCGGATGGGAGCAGGTTCCTTCACTGTAGGTTCGTTGGTAGATTGCATAGGCAAGATAATCTTACCCTACTTTGATTGGGGGAAAATGAAAAACTGTTTAAGATATCCCGCGATTAAAACCCTTTGAACACGGAAGACACGGATATGCACGGATTTTTCAAAACTTTCAGTCTGCATCCGTGTACTAGAAAAGTCATGTTGCCAACGTGACTTACTTGGCGGCATCCAAAAGTTTTTGCATTGGTCTCAACTTGGAGACCGGCAGGGCAAGATTTTTCACATGGGTTCGTTCGTATTGGAAGGTCTTTGAATTCGGTTGCAGCAGGGTGGCACGTTGACCCATCTCTTCGTAGGTGGCGTATCCCACCATCAAAATCTCCATGCCATACACCCAAAGGTTCGACCAATCATACGGCGCGATGACGTGCGTTTCGTTCATTCGTTCGAAGCGGATTGCCACCCGCGCTTCGGGCAGGCGGCGAACATGCAACGATGTAATGGAATAGAACGACTCATTCAAGCTGACTTTTACACCCGGAGCCAGACTGATGACCACACGCTTCATTTCCCGCGCCTCGTCTTGCCCATTGACCTCGACGATCAGTTCCTCCGCTGATTCTGATTTCAGAGCCAGCTCCCCGAGCGGAGTCCAATTCATGGGCTTGCGCCATGCCATCGGCAGGACGTGTAAGAGGTAATGCGGCTGTT
>JBDKJK010000348.1:0-2702 GCA_039796675.1 Chloroflexota bacterium | reverse complement strand
CGCCTGCGATCAATCCGAGTACAAGCAGAAGACCGAGAACGCGAAACACAATAAATGGACCTTTTTTCATTTTTACCTCTCAATAGGATTTTGATTTAGTTTGTTCCTATGCGCTAAATGTATCAATCCATTGTGGAGGGATTATGGATGGGTAGGTGAGGGATTGTGGAGGGAATGTAGGAAAAATGTTAGTGGGGTAGACAATAGACGATGGACCATTGAAAGTGCCTGTCTATCGTCCATCGTCTGCGGTCTATGGTCATATTCTCAATTGTCTGGCTCAAGCACTGTCACGTTCTGCCCGGCATACTTTTCATACAGGTCACTGCGACGATTTCTCCATCCGTCGAGTCCGCCGCGCAGGTTGGTGATGCGTTTGAAGCCTTTTGCTTTCAAATAATACGAAATCATCACCGAAAGTCCGCCACCTGGGCAGTAGACGATAATCTGCTTGTCACGGGGAAGTTGCTTCAAGTAACGCTCGACATATAAAGGGTTTACCTCATGTGCATTTGGTATGCCTTTGAATTTTGCGCGATCATCAGATGGGCGCACATCGAGGATAAATGTATCGTCACTGAACAGAATGGTTTCATTCAATTGAGCAGGCGCAAGCATATTGACGAACGAAATTTGACCTGCGATGTAATCCTTTATCACCTGTGCTGTGTATTCAATATCTCTTGCGGTCGTATCATGCCCAAGGCTGATGCGAATCGTCTCACGTGCTGCCTGGTCAGATAACCCAATAGCTTTCAACACATGGGATGGCGTATCTTCACCGGTGCTACACGCCGACCCGGCAGAGACGGCAATGCCGCGATAATCCAACATGCCCATCAGCCCGGCATTTTCCACGCCGGGGAAAGAGACGCTGAGCGTATTGGGCAGACATTCAGAATCCGCTTCGGGTGAGTTGACGACACAATCCGGCTTGATCTCTTTGAGACGTTGAATTAACTGCTTCTTCAGTTGGCGGACTTCTCCGGCATGTGCGAGGAGTTTATCTACTTGCTGACACGCCGCGCCGAAGCCGACGATATTGTGAATGCTTTCTGTCCCTGCTCGCAAGCCGCTTTCTTGATGACCGCCATGCAGGAAAGGTGTGAATGGGCTGCCTTGTTTGACGTACAAAGCCCCGATCCCTTTCGGACCGTAAAGCTTGTGTGCTGAAAAGGAGGCGTAGTCTACACCCCAAGCATGGACGTCGATCGGGATCTTCCCCAAGGCTTGCACACAGTCTGTCAGCACGAGCGCACCGCGAGCTTTTGCGATCTTCGTCACTGCTTGAATATCTTGAATAACACCTGTTTCGTTGTTGGCTAAAATGCAACAGACTAAAAATGTGTCGTCGTCAACCAGTTTTTCCAACTCAGCCAGTTGTACCCGCCCTTTATTATCCACTGGGCAAAATTCCACAACTACGCCTTGAGTTTCCAAATACGCGAGAGTATTCGTAATAGAAGGATGTTCAATGGGTGTGAAAACGATCTTTTTCTTCTTCGGGTAAAAATGCTCTGCCACTGACTTGAGCACAGCATTATTGGACTCAGTTGCGCAAGCCGTAAAAATCACTTCGTATGAGTCAGCGTGGATGGCATTCGCCACCTGCTCTCGGGCATCCTCTACGAGACTTGCCGATTTTCTACCCATGCCATAAAAGGAGGATGGATTGCCATAATGGTGCTTCAACGCCTGATCCATTTTTTGGCGGACATGTTCGCTGACCGGCGTGGTCGCATTGTGGTCGAGATAAACCTGCCGATTAAAGCGGATCAGGTATTTTGCAAATTCAAAATATTTGATTTCCATCGAATCTCCTGCGCGAAGTTGTCTTGAACAGTACGTTCAATATACGTTGTATTGGTTCGAAAAGTCGTGCCTTTATCGAATTTTGAGCACAATCTTACCGCGGGCATGCCCCGTTCCCAAATGCTTCATGGCTTCCACCACCTGCGCCAGCGGATAGACCTTCTCCACTACAGGCTTAACTTTTCCACTTTCGGTCATCTCGCGCAAAGTATCAAGGTCAGGACGGTTGAATTGGGCAATAAAGAAATTGACCTTTTGGGTTGAACCTAACGACGCTAACTTCAATTGAATGATCCGCCCCAGCGGACCCAGTACCTTGTTCCCCTTCGGCGCGCCAACCATAATAAACATAGAAGCAGGTTTCATCACTCGTTTGTATTCGCTCCATGTTCGGCTTCCGGCAACATCGAAGATCAGATCATATTGCTTGCCATTACGGGTGAAATCCTCTTTGGTGTAATCAATCACATGGTCCGCGCCCAGCGAGCGGACTAACTCCAGATTTTTCGTGCTGGTTACACCGGTCACTTCTGCGCCGAGGGTTTTGGCGATCTGCACCGCAAAGGTGCCCACACCTCCCGCCGCGCCGTTGATGAGTACACTCTGACCAGATTTCAGTTTTCCATGATCTCGGAGTCCTTGCAGGGCAGTGATTCCCGCCGTAGGGACCGCCGCCGCCTCTTCAAATGAGACGTTGGCTGGTCTGCGCACCACAGCATTTTTCACGCTGACATATTCCGCAAACGCACCCGTCCGCCCGCCGTAGACTTCATCGCCAACCTTTACATGAGTCACTTTGCCTCCCACGGCTTCCACCACGCCAGCAAAGTCTGCACCAATGTGCGGGTCTTTGGGCTTGAACCATCCGCCCATCAGACGGGCAACGACCA
>JBDKJK010000347.1:0-6873 GCA_039796675.1 Chloroflexota bacterium | reverse complement strand
GTCAGGCGTGCGAGGCGTTCTTCCTGAACACGTAATGCCAGCGGCATCACCTGGTCTACCCGTTGACCGGTCTTGGCAGAGATATACAGGATCGGGACGTATGAAACGAAATTCAGGTCGTTGAGAATTTTTTCCGTGTAGGCATCCATGGTGGTGCCGTCTTTTTCGATGGCATCCCATTTGTTGACCAGCACCACACAAGATTTCCATTCATCTTTGATGAAGCCAGCAATATGCGCGTCTTGTGATGTGATGCCGGTGGTGGCATCAATCATCAGCAAGGAAACATCGGCACGTTCGATAGCTTTGAAGGAACGAATGACGCTGTATTCCTCCACACCTTTTTCGATCTTTCCGCGCCGACGAATGCCAGCCGTATCAATCAGGGTGATGGGCAGCCCGTCGAATTCGATCTGCATGTCGATGGCATCGCGGGTCGTCCCGGCAATCGGGCTGACGATCACTCGTTCTTTGCCGACTAATTTATTAAGCAGACTCGATTTGCCTGCATTTGGTTTGCCGACGATGGCGATCTTGATATTGTTATCTTCTTCATCTTCTTTTTGTTCAGGGAAGGCAGCCACCAGTGCATCGAGCAGGTCACCGGTGCTGGTGCCGTGAATGGCAGAGACGGCGTAGGGTTCACCCAAACCAAGCTCGTAAAATTCTGAGACCTGGTCGCGGCGATCTCTCGATTCGCACTTGTTCACAACCAGGAAGGTCGGCGGCAGGAAGGTGCCATCAGGCTGTTTTCTTTGCATGCGGCGCAGAATATCGGCTACTTCGCGGTCTGGCTCGGTGACGCCGGTCTCAACATCCACTACGAATAGAATCGAATCGGCTTCTTGAATGGCAGCTTGAGCCTGTCGGCGGATATCTTCAATAAAATCAACGGAACCAACCGAGAGCGGAGTCCGACCGCCGTGTGTCGGGTCGATGCCGCCGGTATCCACTACGGTAAACGTGCGTGAGTTCCACTCCGCATCGCCAAAAAGACGGTCACGTGTGGTGCCGGGAGTATCGTCGACAATTGCCATCCGCTCGCCAACGAGACGGTTAAAAAGTGTGGATTTACCGACGTTCGGTCGGCCAACAAGTGCAACAATGGGTTTCATAAGTTTATTTTACTTTCTCTTCTGCGTTCAAGCTTGTCTGGTACGCAAGGTCGCCAAGTATAAGGCATTTCCAGTCAATGCGAGGGTGCATTTGTTTATTCGGTTTTATGGCGTTGGGGTCGGCGAAGGCGTGGGTGTACTCGCATCCAGCGGAGTTAATGTTACTTCGATCGTGTTCGGCAGAATCGACTCGACCACGACATTCGATATTAATACTTCCACTGTGGGTGAAAGCTGATAGATTCCCGCGGAGAGACCGGTTAGGTCTACGCTAACGCGCACCGATTGGCGGGTAAGCGTTTCTAATAAAGGCAGCGGACCCGAAAGAATAATATCTACGTCGGTCGGGGAGATCTGCACATTCAGATCACTTTCCAGCCCAACAATCTCAATGCTTTGGCTTGAAAGGGTCACACTGCTTTCGATCGGCGAAACGCCCGCTTGCACTAACACCGTCTGTTCGCCGATTACAGAAATGCCAGCAGGTAGGCTCAACCTTAAGCGTGTGGCAATATCTTCTTGTGCATTTTGCAGGTCGAGTGGTTGGGTTTCCAACACGCCAGGCAAACTGTTCACCAATGCCGGGTCTTCAGAATAGATCGTAACCACCAGCGGCGAAACCGAAATATCCGTCAACCGGTATCCGCTTGCAACACGCCCAAGTGTGGTGACTTTCACTGCCACATCTCGATACCCGCCCTGTTGGGTGACGGGTAAAACCACCTGCACGGTTTCAGGCGATACGCTAACCCCGCTGACCGGCTGACCACGGTCATCAAGCGCTTCTACTTTAATGAACTGATCGAAATCTTCTCGGATGCGATTCAAGTCGATGGAAACCCGGGCGCGCGTCACTTTCTGGACCTGAGACTGGGCGCCAGACACGACAACTTTTACAGGCTCTAGGCTTATCTCTCCCACCTGATACCCAATGGCAACTTCCCCGGCGATTCGTAGGTCTACATCCATTGGTTTGGTGATGAGCGTTTCCAATGTAAAGGGAATCGTCAGCGGAGAAACCGAAACGATCTGCACCGGGCGTGCATTAACCTGAATTTGAAGATCAAGAGTGTGGTCTCCGGCACTCAAACCAGAAATATCTAAAATGGCACGCACAATCTGCGGGTCGGCTTCGATCAACGTCCACACCGATCTGGGTGCGCGCAGGGTCACATCTACATCTCGTGGAATGGCTTTACTGAAGATCAAATTTGATGGCTGCCCAATCACTTCTATGGGAACAGGTGCATTCAGTGTACGGGTCTGGTCGGGGTCGGCGGAGGTCACCGAAGAGATCCACACAGCCGAAGCCAATGCGAATGCCCATAAGAATGTACGGTAATTTTCTGCGATCCAGCGAACCATGGTGACTCTACTTTTCTTCCTTGTTTCGTATCTTGCCAGAGAACAATCTTCCTAGGATTCCGGGCTTCTTCTCTGCACGGTTTGGGCGGAAAAATGCCGTCAAAATGTTTTCCAGTCGTTCCGGGTCGAGGCGGCGCAACATCCTGCCGGAGTGTGAGATCGAAATAGCACCCGTCTCTTCTGAAACCACAATAGCGATGGCATCGCTCACTTCTGATATCCCAAGCGAGGCACGGTGACGCAACCCCATCTGACGTTCAGGTGTGCGGTTCAAAATTCCGCTGGCAGAAAGTGGAAGCACGCAGGATGCCGCTGCTATCTTTGAATCTCGAATGATCACACCGCCGTCGTGCAGGGGGGTGTTCGGGTAAAAGATCTGAAGCAATAATTCAGTTGTTACCTTGGCATTCAACTGCACACCGGTTTGGATGAAATCGTCGAGATGATCCATCC
This sequence comes from Chloroflexota bacterium, assembly GCA_039796675.1. Lineage (GTDB taxonomy): Bacteria > Chloroflexota > Anaerolineae > Anaerolineales > Villigracilaceae > Villigracilis. The sequence continues at coordinate 3,940 of JBDKJK010000347.1, read as the reverse complement.
GCTGCATGATGATCAACGCACCATGTTGCCGGGCTGAAAGCCGCGTTGCAGCGCCGACCACGGCGCGTAGGGTCTCTTCAAGGGCAAGATCGGTCGTTTTTGTAGCAGCAGGCAGAAAGGTCCCGGCACGACCGATGCGTTCCAACGTCCGGCGAATTTCTGGCGCAAAGATTACCGGCAGAGCAAGTAACATGGCTGGCAGGGCATTTCTTGCAAACCAGGAGAATGCAGGCAGTTCCACCAAACTGGTGATCAGCGTGATCGCTACGATCAGCATGATCATTCCGCGCAGCAACGCCATGGCTTGTGTATCCCGCAGGGAATATAACAAGACAAAGAAAATCAGCGTGACGAGCATAATATCCAATATGCTCAACCAGCTGACCCGTTGAAAAATGAAGAAGAGATTGTTCAGAAATTCTGTCACGGGTAAATGGGACCGTTCTTTATTGTGGTAGCCGGGTCAGATTCGTCCCAAATCTGACGATGCCAAACTCCAGATTAAATGGGACGCAGGACGCGGTCCTGCCGTAGTTGTTTGAAAAATAACACACTGCCTGCGGTAGAGTCTTCTGCTGCTTCCTGCCAGGCTTGCACACCCAAACTATCAGGTGTTCGTTTTTCGTAGCCGAGCTTTTGCCAGAGGGCTTCTTGTGCGGCGAGAGAATCCAACGCAAAGATTAAGGAAGCTTCACTTTGCAATTCACCCGAGGCGTTTTCGACCCCTTTGATTAGGGTTTCCAATGCTTTTGCAGTATCCAGATTATCTTCCATAAAAATATCTGTGGTTCGTGTTACCAGGTTTTCCACCTGCCAACCTGCAACACCAACCATCTTGCCGTCCAGTTGAAGCAGCATGTAGGCTTTGTCGCCGAAGCTTTCCATCACTTCGTCCACATTCATCTTGCGTTTGCCTTTGCTCAAACGGGTAATCAGCTCTGCAATCGATGAGGCATGTTTGGGCTTGCCGCGTTGAGTAGAGAACTCGCCGCTGGCAGCCGGTTTTTTCATGGTGAGCGTATCTGGAGCCTCTTTTGCCCCAGGGACGACCTCCTTCCATGTTTCATTGACCTGCTTCCAAAGGTCATCATACGAACCTGTATTCGTAATGACCATGTTCGCCATGTTCACTTTCGCACTTTGCGGCGACTGCGCATGGATGCGATCCTGCGCTTGTTCACGAGTGAAACCGCGTTTGCGCATCAAACGTTCCACTTGGATTACTTCCGGCGCGTTCGTAACCCAAACCGAGTCACACATGGTACGTAGCTCGCCTTCGAGCAGTTTGATGGCTTCGATCACAACCACGGGTTGGGTAGAGCGCCTGATCAGCATTTCGGTTGCCTGCCGCACCAACGGGTGGACGATTTCTTCAAGTTGCCGCATGGCTTCCCCGTCGCCAAAGACCAGGTTGCCGAGTTTCTGTCGGTCGATCTCACCGTCACGGTTGAGCAGCCACTTCCCAAATTTATCGATCACCTGCTGATATCCCGGCGCACCCTTGGCATAGGAGCGATGCGTAAGTGCATCAGCATCGATGGTGTAAGCGCCTAAATGCTCCAACATGCGGCGCACCACACTTTTTCCAGTGGCGATGTTTCCGGTGAGACCAATAACGAATTTTCCGGGCAGGTTGCTCAAAATATTTCCTCGGGGAACTGAATTAGAAAGCCTTTCAATTTTAATGTCTTTTCCAGAAATGTCCACCTTTAAGAGTTGACTCTCACCCTCTCCACAGGTATCATGAATTTACTTCAGGCTGGTCGGGCAATCGCGGTTCTGCGTTGACGGGATCGAGGAAAGTCCGCACTCCTATAGAGCACGGCGTCGGATAGCACCCGGGGTGGGGAAGTCCGTCATTCGTTGACGGAAAGATTGCCGCAAGGCATGAACCTACCGGAACAGGGCCACAGAAACAAACAGCCCCGCGTTTCGCGGGGTGATGGTGAAAAGGTGGTGTAAGAGACCACCGGCGCGCGCAGTAATGTGCGTGGCCAGGTAACCCCCGCCGGGAGCAAGGCCAAGCAGGGACGATTTCGTCTGTGGACGATGGGAGACTGCTCGTCTCCATACGCACCCTTCCCTCCTGTGGGTTGGGTCAGTCCCGGGTAGGCTGCATCGAGCAGAGCGGCGACGCTCCGCCCAGAGAGATGATTGCCCAATGGTGCCCAGCACCACGGACAGAATGCGGCTTATAGATCAGCCTGAAGTGTTTTTATCGGTATGTAAATGAATAAGATGAAAAAACATCCTACCCTTTTCTTAGGAATGTTTGGATTAATAGTTGTCTTTGCCTGCAACATTCCTTCCGCCTCCACCCCAACCCCAGACCTGTTTGCTACTTTATCAGCCGTCACCCCGCTGCCGGTTGATTCTCCTACCCAAACCCAATTCACAAACGAACCGACTGGCAAAATTGTCTTTGTCTGTCAGGTCTTCAAAGCCCAGGCAAGCAATCAAATCTGCATCATCAATGCCGACGGCTCAGGCTTTCAACGCCTCACTACGGATAGCACCCGTCAGCATTACTACCCATCCTTATCCCCTGATGGTGCTAGTCTCATTTACGCGGCTTTTCGTGAACCGAACATTTACGAGATCTACGAAATGGACCTTGCCAGCGGCGCCGTGAAGCAATTAACCGACCGGCTCGGCAATTTGAATGGACCTGAAATTTCTCCTGATGGTTCAACAGTTGCTTTCAAACTTTCTACTGAGAGTTCAAATCAAATCTGGTTGATGGATCGCGATGGGATGAATCCCCGCCCTGTGCCCAATGCCTTTGGCTGGGACCCAACCTGGTCGCCGGATGGTGTATTCATCTTATTCGCATCTGATATGCAGGGACTGATCCAGCTTTATAGAGTCAAGACAGATGGGAGTGAACTGCTAAAGATCAGCGACCTGCCCGCGATACGGGGAAGAAGCGATTGGTCGCCTGATGGGCAGTTCATCGTCACCTATTCTGGCGCACCTTGGGAGCGTGATGTCTACATCATGAATGCCGACGGCTCGAATGCTCGCATGTTGACTCCGACAGGCGGCAACTCACAAGGTCCATCCATTTCGCCCGATGGGCAATGGGTGGCGTTCACATCTTATTATGATAACTATCGCGTGGACAATGGCTGCGAGATCTACATCATGCGAGTGAACGGCTCGGATGTTCGCCGATTAACGAGCAATGATTACTGTGATTATCAACCCCGCTGGGGTCCGTAATGTTTTGTAAAGGCGTGGTCATTGCGCCCAATGGATACTAAGAAAGGACAATCCAATGAACATTAAAGGCAAGGTTGTGATCGTAACCGGCGCTTCATCAGGAATCGGCGAAGCCACCGCCCGTGAATTTGGGCGAGAAGGTGCCAAGGTAGTGCTGGCTGCTCGCCGGGTGGATAAATTGCAAACGCTCGCACAAGAGATCGACGCGATGGGGACGAGCGCACAAGTCTATGTGATTCAAGCTGACCTTTCCAAACTGGATGATATTCAAAAACTTGTTGCAGATACCATTGCCATCTTTGGGCGCATTGATGTGCTGGTGAACAATGCCGGGTTTGGGCGTTTGGATTGGCTGGAGAACCTTGACCCGATCAAAGATATTCAGGCGCAGATCGATGTGAATGTAATGGGTGTCATTCAAACGACCCGACACGTCTTGCCGGTGATGATCGCACAACGCAGCGGCAGTATTATCAATATGTGTTCGATGGCGGGCTTGGTGGCAACACCAACATACTCTATTTATGCGGCGTCGAAACATGCCGTGCATGGTTTTTCTGAAGCGCTGCGGCGTGAGGTTAAGCCGTGGGGTATTGATGTCTCACTGATTTACCCGGGCGGTGTCGTGACCGAATTTACCCAACACGCAGGTATTAAGAGAAAGACCAATGCCAAGACACCTACGTTCATGTTGTTGACGGCTGAACAGGTTGCGCAA
>JBDKJK010000346.1:0-10168 GCA_039796675.1 Chloroflexota bacterium | reverse complement strand
ATACGAACCTCATATTGACAGCGGCGTGATCATTTATGCCGGTGTCGATTACGAGAAGATCATCCGCAAAGCAGAAGCCGAAGCGGATATTGTGTTGTGGGATGGCGGCAATAACGACTTCCCATTCTATGTGCCCGATTATCAGATCGTGGTCGCAGACCCGCATCGCCCCGGGCACGAATCAACGTACTACCCCGGCGAGACCAACGTGCGCATGGCAGATTGTTTTGTCATCAACAAGGTGGATACTGCCGATGCAGAGAATTTTATCAAATTGCGCGAGTCGCTACGCAAGCTAAACCCGAATGCAGTGCAGATCGAAGCCGCCTCTCCCCTCTTCGTGGATGACCCCGATGCCATCTTTGGCAAACGTGTTTTGGTTGTAGAAGATGGTCCGACCCTTACCCATGGTGAAATGGCGTATGGTGCTGGGTACGTTGCCGCGCGCCGCTTTGGCGCGAAAGAGATCGTTGACCCGCGTCCGTTTGCAGTGGGTTCGATTGCCAAAACCTTCGAGAAATATCCGAAGACCGGCTCGATTTTGCCTGCGATGGGCTACGGCGACAAACAGACCCGCGAACTCGAAGAGACCATCAACAAATCGGATGTGGATATGGTTGTGATCGGGACACCGATTGACTTGTGTCGCGTCATCAAGATCAACAAGCCGAGTCAGAGAGTCCGCTATGAATTGCAGGAAATTGGCGTGCCTACTTTGAAGGATGTGTTGATGAAGAAGTTTGGGGTGAAGAAGTAAGTTAGGAAATAGGGAAGTCGGATGATAAAATTCATCCGGCTTCTTTTTTGAAGACTTGAAACGCTAACAAAGGATATAACATGGAATACTGGAACGAAGGTGATCGCGTATTTGCATACTGGGATGAGGATGATTATTTTTATCCCGCTACGATTTTAGAAATCACAGAGGAAGATATTCTCATCCGCTTTGATACGGGCGAAGAAGAGTGGACGCAGGATGAATATCTCGAAGAGTACGCCGTAGCAGAAGATGAAGAAGTAGAATGCAAAGCGGCAAAAGATGATCAATACTACGATGTGACCGTGCGCAGCACAGACGGTGACCGGGTGGAGGTGGAATTCAGAGACGGCTCTACCGAATGGACAACGCTAAACCGCATCCGCTTTTATATTGAAGAGTAGATAAAAAGAGACGGCTTGTTTTCAACAAGCCGTCTCTTTTTATTCAATAGCCAAGACACGCATCAATACTTTTCGTCTATGCAGGCGGGCGCGATGCTCGAAGACATAAACTCCCTGCCAGGTGCCCAGTGAAAGAGCACCATCGTCAATAGGAATGGTGAGGCTGGTATCCGTCAACATTGAGCGGATGTGAGAGGTCGCGTCGTCAGGTCCTTCTAAATCGTGGGTGTACCAACTGTCCCGTTCGGGAACGAGGCGTTCCATGAAAGTTTCCAAATCGGCGCGGGCGGTTGGGTCCCAGTTTTCGCTGATAACCAGAGAAGCGCTGGTATGCTGAAGGAATAAAAAGCACATCCCTTCGCGCACATTCCATTCGCTTAACTGCATACGAATAACTGCCGAAATATCATGAAGCCCCTTGCCCGGGGTTACAATTTCAAGTGTGGTCTTATGCCAGTTCATAGTTTGGGAAATTATAGCAGGCACACCAAAAGGCATCCGCTCAGTTTGTTATAATTACTTTCTTCTACAGGTTGAGAGCCATATGATCTTCTCAGCCAAGAATCTTTAGTATCAAATCACTCTGTTCAAGTTCCATCTTGTTTACGCAAGATGGAACTTGAACAGCAGACTCGACACCATTCCCCTTAACCCGTAAATATAAATAATATTATGCAACCCGCAGGATAAAGAATGACCGAGAAAAGCAAAAAGATATTTAGAATTACGGATGTCCTTGAACCGGGTGATGTTTTAATCGTTGTAAACCGCGCGGCATTTGCTCTCGTTATTCTTACCATCATTAGTGCGGGGTTGTATCTCTACAATCATGAAGAGACTTGGGGGGTATTTTTCCGCAACGCCATCATCGGGCTTGTAATCTGCCTGCTCTTGATCAATCTGGTCAAGTCTGGCAAGTTGTTCCTGGCAGCGTTCTTGACCCTGGGGCTTTTCAGTATCTACTTGCTCATTATTGCCTGGGACGGAGCCGGGGTACGTGGACTCGCATACAACCTGCTCGTTCTGGTTGTGATCGGCTCCGGCTTATTCATCGGCAGGCGTGCCGGGTACGTTACTGCCACCCTATTCATTCTTACAGGCATCGGATTGATGATCGCATCACAAAAAGGATGGCTGATTAATAGAGATCGCCCGATTACGGATCTTTCTGCTTTTCTTCTCACCTCTGTAATTTTTTTCATCGCAGCCTATATGATCCAGATCGCTCTCGATCAGGTGGAACGTGCAATTGCCAAAGCCCAACATGAAGTCGACGAACGCATCGCGGCAGAGCATGAGATTCAACGCCTTAATCTGGAATTGGAAAAACGCGTCTCCGAACGGACCGTGGAACTGAACGCCAGCCTTGAACGTCATCGCCTCCGTGCCGATGAGATCAGCCTGCTCTACAAACTTAGCAATTCTCTTGCCGCTGGCAGCGACCTTTATGAAACCTTATCTACACTACGGAATGAGATCTTCGAGCTCTTCCATGTGGATGCATTTTATGTCGGCATTTATCATGAAGAAACCGGCATGATCAATTACCCGATCTTTTTTTATCGAGGTATTACCTCACCCGCAATCTCACGCCGCCTTAAAGATAACCCCGGGCTCAGTGGAGCTGTAATCTTAAAAAACGAAACCTTATATCTACCCGACCTTTTATCGCCTGAATCGCAGGAAAAGTACCATCCGGTAAACGATCAAAGCATTGTGGCACATACATTTTTAGGTGTGCCGCTAGTGGTTCGAGATAAGGTCATTGGCTTACTATCGGTTCAAAGTGAAAGCATTAATGCCTATTCACCAGAACAAATCCAATTGGTTGAAAATATAGCCCTGCAAGCCGCGCTCGCCATCGACAAAGCCACACTTCTCGATGAACTGCAGCACGAACTTCGTGAACGAAAAAAACTCATGCAAGAGATGGAAAATAAGAACGCTGAGCTTGAAAGGTTCACCTATACTGTATCGCACGATCTTCGCAGCCCGTTAGTCACCATCAAAGGCTTCCTCGGTCTGCTTGAAAAGGACATCCGCGATGGGCAAATCGAAAAAGCAATCTCAGGCTTCACACGCATTAGCAATGCTGCAAACAAAATGGACTCTCTACTATCCGACCTGCTTAACATTTCACGGATCGGGCGCACCCAGCACCTGCCAGAAACAATCGACCTGAATGCACTCGTGCAAGATGCCCTCAACACGGTTGAGATGCGCATTTCAGCAGGGAATGTTAAAGTCACCGTCTCACCTGGGCTGCCAGTGGTATATGCCAATGCGATCCGTCTTCGGGAGGTTTTCGAAAACCTATTCGATAATGCGGTCAAATATATGGGCGGGCAGCCTCACCCTGAAATCAGGGTCGGCGTACGGGAAGGGAAAGAACCTGTCGTTCTCTATGTTGCGGATAACGGAATGGGAATCGACCCGAAATATCAAGAGTATGTCTTCGATCTATTCAACAAACTGAACCCAGCCAGCGAAGGTACAGGGGTGGGGCTTGCCATTGTTCGGCGAATCATCGAAACAACCGGTGGAAAAATCTGGGTCGAATCAGAAGGAACCGGCAAAGGCACTACGTTCTGTTTTACGGTTCCCATTCCCCCACCGAACGAATCAAAAAACGCCCCTACATTTTCCTCAAGTTGACGGTAAACGTCGTTCCAACGTTTATTTTGCTATCTACCACGATCGCCCCGCCCAACTCTTGCAAAATAGATTTCACAATAAACAAGCCGATGCCACTGCCGGGGATGTCTGCCGCAGTCACATTGCGCGCGCGGTAGAAACGCTCGAACAAATGCGGCAGAGCGTCGGTCGGAATTCCTAATCCGCTATCGATAATAGAGATGCGGATTTCATTTTCCAGGGGTTCCACCCGTATGTGTACTTCGCTTCCTTCGGGCGAGAATTTTATGGCATTACTCAATAAGTTTACGAACACCTGTTGAAGCGCACTTACATCTCCCTGCACTTTATACAGTTGAGAGGGGGGCACAAATACGACAGTAATGCCCTTCTTTTTTGCGATCGGCTTCACCGCCGAGATCGAGTATTTCAAGACCGGCGTTAGATCGATCGGAAGAACATCCACCCGCAGGGCGCCGCTCTCCAACCTGCCAGCCATCAGAAATTCATTGATCAGATGCTTTTGTCGGTCTAGCTCGCTCGAAAGCGTGGCAAGATACTCTTTTGCCTCTTCAGGGGTGCATCCCTGTAGCAAAAGATCTGTCATCAAAATGGCAGAGGTCAGTGGTGTGCGCAATTCGTGCGAAGCCCAGTTAATGAAATCAGACTTCATTTGGTTGAGCCGCGCCTGTTCGGTAACATCGCGCACAATGATCAACGCCTCTAATTTGCTCAGCGGAAAGAGTCGCGCTTCGAAGGTTCCCGCCCGCCCTGCGATAGTGAAATTCTCCACCGTCCTCGGCAATGTGAACAGGGTCTCGCTTGGAATGCGCGGAAGCAGTTTGCCAACCACCTCATCGCTCCACAACTCGTGTAAATTTCTGCCAATTGCCGTCCCCGGCTCAAGATAAAGGGGATGCCGTGGCGCGGCATTGTAGTCGAAAATCCGTCCCGAACGATCCACTCGCAGGAGCAGATCAGGCAACGCGTCCACAATGATGCGGTTGCGTCGTTCACTCAGGCGCAAGGTCTCTTCGTAATGCATGCGCTCAATGGCGGCGCCCAGCAGGTTCGCCGTCGTCTGTACGATGTCAAAGCTGGTGGTCAGCCATGAAAGCCGGTCTTCTTTATCGAACAAACCGAGGAACCCCCATGAACCCAAAGCACCCTGAATAGGCACCGCCAACATCGAGACCTTCGGGTTGTTCGAAATTTTTTCAGGAACATCAGGAATGGAAAATACCCGGTCTGGGAATGTAGACAGCGAATCCAAAAATGGTTCGATCACGGCTTCCGCTTCAAACTCAGGGACGGCTGGGTCGACCCAGCGATGCTTGATCCTCAGGGTGGAGTTCCGCGTCTCAAAAATGGCGCAACTAAAAACACCAATCGCATACCCAAGCGACTCGAGCACCTCTGGCATGCGCCCCTCAATATTAGATGAACGGAAGAGAACAGCAGTTACCTCGCCAATGATCGACTGGGCGCGCATATTGCGTTTGAGTATGCGTTCATTCTGTTTACGTTCGGCAATATCACGTGCGATCAATTGAATATAAGCCGGTTTGCCCTCTGCATTCATCACCACAGAAGAGCTTAGCTCCACAAAAAGTTGAGAGCCGTCTTTTCTATGCAGTGTATGTTCAAATTGATTGATGCGGCTTCCGAGAATGTGCGATTGGGCAGCGGCATCCAGATTAAGCAACGCATCCACCGACTGAAGCGCGAGTTGATCGCGGCTTGAATAGCCCAAGAAACGCACAGCTTGAGGGTTTAAGGATAGGGTTCGAAAATCTGGGCTGATGATGAAGATACAATCACCAGTCTGCTCGAACAAGGCACGGTAATCCAGTGCGCCGTTCCAGGCAGAACCTTGCGCTTCAAATGGAGCAGAAACATTTACCGGGAGGAGTTTTTCATCCATTTTCAACACCCCCAACGATCACCTGATAAGCAAGGTCAAGCATCTTCAGGGAAGACACTTTGTTTTTCGGAAAAATAGAAAAAATAAACAGGTCTGTGCCTGACACGCTCATCATGGGATACCTAACCCCGATTATCCCCGCAATATGCGGGCTAATCATAATAAAGACATGACAAATTTATTTGAAATTATACCTCTTGCACAAGTGTTCGTAGGGCGGGTTTGCAACCTGCCATGCATTTAAGTATCAATTGTAAAAAAATCGCCCCTGCCAGAAATACATGCGGTTCACCCGTTATAATGGGAGTATGTTCATTGATCAGGTAAACATTCACGTACGATCCGGTAAAGGCGGCGACGGCATGGTGCATTTTCGCCGTGAAAAATATGAGCCGCGCGGTGGTCCCGATGGCGGCGATGGCGGCAAAGGTGGCGACATCATCTTTGAAGTCAAACCAACCCTAAACTCCCTTTCTCATTTTCGACCTAAAGAATCATTTGCAGCCGACCCCGGCGCAAACGGCGGCGGCTCGCAAATGACCGGGCGAGGCGGCAAGAATCTAACGATCTACATCCCACCGGGAACGGTCATCTACGACGCGGAAACTGGCGCTTTGCTTGGCGATCTAACAGAAGCCGGGCAACAACTCATTGTGTGCAAAGGCGGGCGCGGCGGGCGTGGCAACCAGCACTTCGCCACATCACGCAACCAGGCTCCACGCATGGCAGAACGCGGCGAACCGCATGAAGAGAAGTTGCTGCGCCTCGAACTTAAACTGATAGCGGATATTGGCATCATCGGCTTGCCCAACGCTGGGAAATCCACCCTCCTCTCTGTGTTGACGAATGCCAAGCCCAAGATCGGCAATTATCCCTTCACCACACTGGAACCCAACCTCGGGGTTGCAAAAATAGACGAAGAAGCCACCGTTGTCATGGCAGATATCCCCGGGTTGATCGAAGGTGCCCACGAAGGCGCCGGGCTGGGGCACGACTTTCTACGTCACATTCAGCGCACACGCATTTTGATTCACATGATCGATGGACAGTCTGAAGACCCGCTCGCAGACTTCAGCCAGATCAACACCGAGTTGGCGTTATTTGATACCAAACTCGGCAAAAAGCCGCAGGTGGTGGTCATTAATAAAATCGACCAGCCCGATGTGCAGGAAAAACTAAAAGACATCAAAGCCAGTTTCAAAAAGAAAAAAGTGGAGATCATCACGGCATCTGCCATGGCGCGTGAAAACACGCGCGAGGTTTTGATCACAGCGTATAAACTGCTGCAGGAACTGCCCCAAGAAAAATTCGAAGAAGAGGCGCTGCCAGTTTATAAACCGGAAGTCGACCCCAACTTGTTCAATATCCATAGAGAAGATGGGGATAAGTGGAGAGTATCAGGTGTTGCCATTGAACGCGCCGCCAAGATGACCTATTGGGAACATTACGGCTCGGTGCGCCGCTTTCAACGCCTGATGGAAAAGCTCGGTGTGGATAAAGCCCTGCGCGAAGCCGGGGTTGAAGATGGGCATACCGTTTATGTAGGTGACTTCGAACTGGAATGGCAAGAGTAGTGAACGAGAACAAAAAGCAACGAACAATCTTTATCACCCTGAGCGTGCTTGGGGTGATTTTGATTCTATTTTTTGGGCTGCGCGCTTTTCGTGCCTTCAATAAATTTGACCGTCATCGCCCGCCGCCATTTGCCGGAGAACTTCAAACCGATGTCGAAGCCATCGAAGAATGGATGACAGTTCCATTCATTTCGCACAACTACGGCGTGCCACCCAATATTCTTTTCGACGCGCTGGGCATTGACCCCAGAGAAAATGATGACTTCAAAAAAAGCCTTGCGCAATTAAATGAAGAATATTTTCCAGGAGTGGATGGATATGTATTGACCACCGTAAAAGCGACAGTGCTCGCGCATCACCCCCCGCCGATGCCGGGTTCACCCGCCGAACCTGCTGCTCCGCCGACAGCGAATCCGTAGGTATTGCTCATGTCTGATTATTTTTTGACACAGGTCATCAACTACGGTGCGCCGCTCTTTGCGTTGACTCTCTTTCTCGGCGCAATTGGTTTGCCGGTGGGAGCATCATTCATGGTGATTGCGGTAGGCGCTTTTTCACAGCAAGGTTATTTTAATTGGGTAGGCATGGCAATTTTGGGGCTGCTTGGCGCAGTTGTGGGCGACGCCCTCAGTTTTGGCATGGGCTATTACGGCAAAGATTGGGTGAGCGCCCGCATGGGGGCTTCACCTGCCTGGGCAAATGCGCTAACGCAATTCAACAATCGCGCTTGGGCGGCTATCTTTTTTACGCGCTTTCTGATCACCGCGCTTGCCATTCCTACAAACTTAATCGCAGGCGGCAGCGGATACACCTTCAGGCGTTTTATGTTGTACGACATCCTTGGCGAAATAACGTGGATTCTGCTCTATGGCGGGCTGGGTTATCTCTTTGGCAGTCAGTGGGAAGTGGTCAATGAATTCTTAAGTAATTTTGGCGGCTTGCTATTGGGTGTAGTGGTATTTGTGTTTGGAGTTCGGCAGGCTCTTACGCGAAAAAAAGTAGTGGCGACTTAAGTCGCCACTACCTGATTTCTAGTGATGATGCCCATCCCCTTCGTGGACGTGACCGTGATCGAGTTCCTCTTCGGTCGGCTCACGCAGGGCGACGACTTTCACTGAAAATTCAAGCACGGCACCGGCAAGCGGATGGTTGAAATCGAGCTTCACGGTCTTGTCGTTGAATTCAGCCACATAGGCAGCCTGATGGTTGCCATCATCATCGGTGACGTGCAGTTCCATACCTTCTTCCAACTGCATATCGGCAGGGAATTCGGTGCGTGGCACATCCATGAAGGCATCATCTTCGAATTCGCCATAGCCATCCTCTGGCTGGACTGTGACATTTTTGCTATCGCCGATCTTCATACCCATCATTTCATTTTCCAAACCGGGAATGATGTTGCCATAGCCCGCTAAAAACTGCAACGGACCGGCATCATCGGAAGAATCCAAAACTTCGCCGTCCACGGTCAGTTTGTATTCCATTGAAACAACTACACCGTCTTTTACTATATCGTTTGCCATATTTTTTTCCTTTTTAATTTAATTGCGTCCATTGTACCAGCGAAAAGTAGAGTTCAAAGTCGAAGGTCAAAGGTTTTAACATCGCTGGGCTATAATTTCTTTATCACCATCATTGCATACAAAACAGGAGAGTGCCATGAAAAAAATACGTGCCCGCGACCTGGGAATTCCATTTGAAGGGGCACCCGGTACGTTCAATGCCATTACGGATGTACCCGGTGTGACCGTTGGATATTCCACCATCATCGAAGGGACAGATGCCCGAACGGGGGTTACCGTCATCCACCCACGCGGGCGGGAAAATTTCACGCCCGTCTACGGCGGAGTGCATGCATTCAATGGCAACGGCGAGATGACCGGCTTTTTATGGGTGGAAGAAGGCGGCTTTGTGGAGGGTCCGATCGGCATTACTAATACGCATAGTGTGGGTGTCGTGCGAGATGCGATCATTGCATGGCAGGTAAAAAATAAAATTCAATACCAGCCTTGGGCGTTGCCCGTTGTGGCAGAAACCGCAGACGCCTGGCTGAATAACATGAACGGATTTTTTGTCAAAGACCAGCATGTGTTTGCAGCATTAGATTCAGCTACCTCAGGTCCGATTGCGGAAGGGAACGTCGGCGGCGGCACAGGGATGATGTGCTACGAATTCAAAGGCGGAACCGGCACCTCCTCGCGCAAGTTGCCTGAAAAACTCGGCGGCTGGACGGTGGGCGTACTGGCTCAAACCAATTTTGGCAGACGGCATATGCTCACGATTGCGGGTGCGCCCGTTGGAAAACACCTTGTAGAAGATGCCCCGATTACCAGCGGCGAAGACCCCTATAAAATGGACGATGGCTCACTCATCGTTATTGTCGCCACCGATGCGCCTTTGTTGCCGCACCAGCTCAAACGAGTGGCGAGGCGCGTCTCCCTCGGCATGGCGCGGACGGGCTCCGTCGGCGGGAATGGGTCTGGAGATATTTTTCTTGCTTTTTCTACTGCCAATCTGCAGGCAACCCAACACGACACCAAAGGGATCACTGAAATTCAGGCACTCACCAACGACAAGATCGACCCGGTCTTTGCTGCTACGGTTTTTGCCACAGAAGAGGCGATCATCAATTCAATGGTTGCCGCAGAAGATATGATCGGGCATGAGTTTAGTGTTAAGGCTTTGCCGCAGGATGAAGTAAAAGATATTTTGAAAAATTATGGAAGAATGTAGTACGGGGAATAATAATTCCACTTAACCTAAGTTGCTACCTTGAGAATGGAAGACCAAGAGGGGTTCTGCTAAAGTTGAGGTTACCACACCAAACAACCAAGCAGAGGACCCCTCATGGACAGCCAAATTGTAGCCATATATT
>JBDKJK010000345.1:0-4399 GCA_039796675.1 Chloroflexota bacterium | reverse complement strand
CTGCCATTTTATCGATATTGATCTCTTCAGAAACAATTCGATACGACTCTTTCCCCATCTCTCGCAGACGCGCTATATCAGCTAGCGCGTTTTTCATTGTAGCGACCAAGACTTCGTAATTCTCCGGCTCGATCTGCCAGCCGTTCTTCTCGCGGACTAAATCATCTTGCGTGCCATCCCCTTTTGCCACAATGACGGGAAGTCCATAGCTCATCGCTTCTTGTACGGCAAGTCCGCCTGTGCCGGGGAGGACGAACAAATCAGCTTGCTGGAAGTAAGGTTTCAACTCCGCGCCGTGTTTCGCGCCGATGAACTCAGCGGATGGATAGATTTCTTTTGCCAATGTTTCCAATGCTTCGCGTTCTGGTCCATCGCCGACGATGAGCAGGCGCGGCTTGGATTCCATTTCTGCGCAGGCACGTAACAATGAATCGACGCGTTTGCGCGCTTGAAGCCGCCCTACGAATAAAATGGTCGTATGGTCAATCGTCAATGGTCTATCGTCTGGCTTTTCAGGTGCCGCCGAAACCGAATTATGCGCCACAAAAACCTTCTCACGCGGAAAGCCCAACGCCGCATACTCCTCCGCGCCGCGTTGACTGTACGCGATCATGCCGTCGAATTGATGGATGAAGCGTTTCCAGAGTCCGCTTTGTTTGGGGGCGCCCAAGCCCCAGCCTAAGGCTTTTCGTCCGCGTTTGTGCATCCAGCTCACGGCGGAGGGAGAAGCGAGGTAACGTGGATTGGCTTCCATGATGAGCGCGTCGGGATTCCACTCTTCGAGCCAGTTGATAAATCCGCGTTGATAACAAAAATAAAGCGGACCGCCAAGCAGATGCAAGTTATCCGCTTCGACATGTTTTGCAATTTGGGTCGTGCCGCTTGCGATCATTTCTACAGGGCGAGCCTGACCGGCAAAGAGACTCATGCCGCTTTCGCATTGACCTGCGAGTAAGTCAAAGAATGGAACGCGATAACTCGGCAGGACACGTTGCTGCAAACCCAGTTTGCCGTTGAACTTCATTTCGCCTCGCAGCGTGAGTAGATGACGGCGTATTCATCGCTATATTCTTCGCACCAAGTGGGTGACGATGAAACTGCTTGAATCAAATTGGGTTGCGCAGCTTGTGAGAGCAACAACAGGTTGATGCCTTCGCGCTCGAACATTTCCTGCCAGCCTTCTCCATTCGTCACGCGGACGTATTCCTCCCACATGGGTTGCGGGAAGCTATACATGCGTGTGTCCATCCAGGTGGGGTGTGTGGGGAGGTGGAATTCGAGATAGGAGCCGAAGGCGTAATCATTCCACAGCGGCCCCGGCAAGTCTTCGCGCGTTTTCAGAAATTCAACGGCATCGACCGGAGTCGTGGTGAGTTCATATAAGTCTGGTGCGCCATCCCACCATGAGTCGCGCACGCCGGGCATGAAGACCAATGAGAGTAGTAAAAGCATGACAGCAATGGCTGTGTTGATAGTTGGGTTGATCTTCTCGATGGGCTTGTCGATATGTGTATTCGTCCATTCGCTGATGAGTTTGGCAGTGAAGATGGCAAGCAGGAACATGAACCAGATCACATAGCGGATGCCAGATAGCGCCAGCCAGCCAAAGCCTAGGAAGAGAATCCATTCAAGCCAGGTCAGTTTTTGTTTGGAGAATGATGCGATAACGGGGAGTGCAAGCATCCACGCAAAGAAGATGTTCATCTGCCAACCATCATTCGTGGGCGGACGCCACTCGACGCTGAAGAGATAATCGGATGGGTTGTTGAGAATAAAAACAAGATATTGCCAAACGCCAAACCCATGCGGGTTGAGCAGGCTAGCGACGAGCATGGCGAGCATGGTGATGAACATGTATTGAATTTTTTTTGAACCGCCAAGATCGCCAAGAAGAGATTTTTTATTTTGATCATCCAGTGCCCCGAAGACCAATGCCGCACCTGCTAATAAGAACGGTAGAACGAACGAACCATGTAGATTTGCCCACAAGAAAGTGGAAAGAGGAAAGAGGAAAAGAAGACGGTTATTTCCCTTTTGCCATTCATATACTGCAAACAAACAAAGAATGAATAAAGGATATGCAAACAACTGAGGGCGGATCATCCAATTATTTGAGGTTGCCATGCCGAGAATGATCAACAGAATCGTCGCTGTCCGCGCGCCGACGTAGGTACGCATCGAAAACCAAATGGAAGAATAGGTGATGCCAATTAATACTGCACGTAAAAGAAAAGTCAGTGGAGCGGCTCCAGCTTGATAGACAAGATAAAAGATAATGCCAGAAAGCCATTGCTGATAAAAGATCGGCTCGCCTGCGCGGCTATACCCCATCGTATCTACTAGTGGAATGGCGCCTTGCTCAAGAATATCTTTGCCCAAACGCAGATACCACCAATAATCTTGGGATGGAACCGATAGCATAAAAGACAGCCCAATCAATGGGAGCAGAGCAATGCTAAGCCAGAGGAGATCGTAGGAGCGATATTCGCGAGAGTTCATTTCTGTCCTTGTGACGATAGACGATAGACCATGGACCATAAAACCATCGTCTATCGTCCACAGTCTATCGTCTGACTATCCAACATGCGGAGCATTATACGCCGGTGATTTATGCACATGCACAACTTTCCAAGTGCCATTCATCTTCACCATCACGCGGCTCTCGTTGTGCGCTGCCACTTGCACGCCTGTGCCAAGCGCTGTGCTGATAAGCAATGTGTAACTTGCAATGGCAGTGTCGCCATATCTTTGAATTAATAAGTTCGATAAATCAAATCTCGTCTTGCCGGTTTCTTCCGCGCCAAAGACCGCGCCGCGTTCGGCGTTCGAGTTCATCATAAATTCATGGAAAGGCAGTCCATCTAACCGGTGCGGCGTGACCCACCATTCATACAGCGTCAAATCCTCTGCTGTCGTTTCGTGATACGACGCAATATCATTGGTCATGATGCCTTGTAAATGCTTGAGTAAGAAATTGTGTACTTCGTTATCCATGATTGCTCTCCAAATAGTGACGATGGACCACAGACGATTGACCATTGTCCGCGGTTTATGGTCAATCGTCTAATAAAACCTTGAGATATGACTCGACCATTCCATCCAACCCAAAAGCGGACTCTGCGCGGCTCCGCGCTGCCGCCCGGAATTGATTCTGTTTCTCGAGTACTTCTCCCGCGGATGATGCCAATGCTTCAATATTAGGAGTCTCCAACTTCCACGGGTTCGCGCCATACGGAACGACACAGCCCGCATCATCTGTGACCAACTCTTTGAGCGACCCGCTGTCAAACCCGATGACGGGTACCCCGCATGCCAAGGCTTCGATGACGGAGTTGGGGCAGGGCGGGTTGACTTCGGCACAGTACATCATGTGAGAAGAACGAGCGAGTTTGGGAATGTCTGCTCGGGGGACGGTGTCAAGAAATTTGACAGGGACTTTACTTTGTAATTTCTTCTGAGTCGTTTCATCAACAACACCTGCAACGACGACTTCCATCGGATACTTCGCGGACAGTTTCTCTGCAACTGAAACTGCATGGAACAAGCCAGAGTTCAGCCCACGGGCGAGGCTACCTTCGAGTAGGAGCATGCGATATGTGTCCGTTGGTCGTTCATGCTCGCCATCATGCGTGTAAGCATTTAGGTCTACGCCGTTGATAATGACGGAGGCTGGTGCTTTGGCAACGCCATACCAATCCTCCCACCATTTGCGGATGAATTGACTTTGATAAATGACCCGGTCTGCAAAGTGATTGCGGATGGTCGCCAGCATCACATTGCCATACTCGGCGCGGACGCTGTATCTGACCCCCGACCATTTCACGCGCTGCACCCAGTTGATGCCATCCAACCTTTGGACGACGCGAATGCCTCGTCGGCGAGCCCGGTTCAGGTCCAGTAAGAAGCGGGTGCCTGCGATGACGAGCACTGCGTCAGACTTGTCATCCAGATCATAGGTCAGGTCAATGTTGCGGGCGCGTAATCCCTGTTCGAATTTCAAACGGAAGGACGCCATGCCACCTGTGCCTTGAACGAATGGCGTGATACAAATGCGAGTCATAAGGAAATTATATCGTAGAGGTGAGTCCTTAAATAAATAAAGCCACATACCAACAGTATGCGGCTTTATCAAAATGAACTTTTATGGTGTTGGGGTGATTATCTCAACAGGAATCGTTAATGACTTAATTGCTTCTTCAATTTGTAATTCAAGTTCAATAATGTTTAAATCTGTTAGAAGTGTGTCTTGACCAAAATTTTCTCCATATGTATGAACGCTTTCACCTTGGATACTATAACGACCAAATGGGTTTACAATACGATAAAGTTCACGATTTGGTGCATGGACGGGGTCACCAGAGATATCGACCAAGAACAAAATATATTCTTCTCCAGTTTT
>JBDKJK010000344.1:0-5805 GCA_039796675.1 Chloroflexota bacterium | reverse complement strand
TCAACCACCTCTTCGAGAGTATTGAAGACACCATTGTGCATGTAGGGTGCGGTCAATGCAATGTTACGAAGCGTAGGCGCTTTGAACGCGCCATCCAAACCAGAAGGCTCAATGGCTTTTCGTCCTTCATCATGCGGCTGACCGGACAAATCTGGCACACCGGTCACTGAAAACGACTCATCGGCAAAGGTGGGCGCAGCATGACATTCAAAACAACGCGTCGCCGCCGAGCGGAAGAGTCCCAGCCCGCGGCGTTGCGATGGGGTGAGTGCATTCACATTGCCAGCGGCATATCGGTCAAATGGCGAGTCGTTAGTTACTAATGAACGCTCAAAAGCGGCAATGGCGTATGTGACATTTTCATAAGTCACAGCATCGGCAGACCCAAACGCCTTTTCGAAAAGAGCTACATATTCAGGGATCGCGTTTAACTCAGCGACGATATCATCCTGTGAACTGCCCATTTCATTTGCGCTGGTGAGCGGAATCTCCATCTGCTCTTCCAATGTGGCGGCACGACCGTCCCAAAAGAAGGTGGTGTTATATGCCACGTTCCAAAGGCTCATGGCACTGCGCGGAAGCGCCTCACCGTCTGCGCCGATGGCTTGGGCATTGCCATCGGTGAAGCCCATGTCGGGGTGGTGGCATGAGGCGCAGGACATGTCGTCGTTTTGAGACAGGACCGGGTCAAAGAAAAGGAGGCGACCCAATTCCACTTTTTCAGGGGATGATGGATTATCTGCGCTTTCGTTCGAAGCAGGGAAGTCACGTTGTAATCCGCTCCAGGCAGGTTCGACACTACTCGAGCCCGCCCCCCATTGTTCTTCGGGCAATTCCACGGCGGGCGGCAATGGGATGAAAGCAGCCAGGGCGACGCCAACTAACAACGCAATGCCCAAACCTAAAAAGATACGTTTGATCCAAACTTTCATACATTCTCCTCTGTATTCAGTTATTTATCCTGCAATGATTGCAGGTTATTTCAATGTCAACAAAAATGCGACCAGGGCATTCATATCTTCACTGGTGACTTCTTTCGCAAGGTTGGTGATCATCACATTATTAAAACCTTCCACCACATAATCACCAGGTCTTAAGATGGAGAACGTTATATACTCCTCAGCATCCTGTCCGGCAACGCGGGTTTCTGCGCGGGTGGCAATGCCATAGAGAGACGGACCAATGATAATGGTATCGGGCACAAGCGCATGGCAGGTAGCACAACGGGCATTGAAGACGGCTTGTCCCTGCAAAATGAATGGGTCGGGGGTGGGGGTGGGCACTGGAGTGGCAGCTGAAGAGCAGGCAGAAAGGCATAGCACTGCCACCAACAGCAAAAATGGGATCTTATATTTCATGGCACATCCTGATTTTGGAATTGCCAGATTATACTTGTTGCGCTTCATTGTGAAAACAATCGTTTCTACAAGTTTGCTATAATCTGTGATGTATCGAACAAAAGGAGAGTGCAAAATGCAAAGTTTCTCACGTGGTTGGTCGTTCCTGCAACAGGCATGGAGCATGGCATTTAAAGATAAAGACCTGCTCAAACCTTCGGTGTATGCCCTTGTCATTGGAGGGATTATTTCTTTCATTGGTATTATTCCCATTGCCATTGCAGCCTTCCTTTTTAGCGGCAGCGATATTGGGAATATCGTCCTGGCTGTTATGGGCGCTGTTTTGATGTTTATTCAATTCACGGTCACCTATGTCTTCTCTGGCATGACCGCGTATTTGATCTATGGCTACATCACCAAAGGGGATGGTCGCATGGATCACGCCTGGGCAATCGTCAAGCGAGATTTCTTCGACATCCTCACACTGGCGGCGGCATCCACTGCGGTGGGCATGCTCCGCAATGCGGCGCGCAATAACCGACGTGGCGGCATGGCATCCAGCATTGCCCGCCAAGCCACCGGTCTGCTCGAAACGTTATGGACGGAAGCGGCGGCACTGGTCTTGCCTGCCATGGTCATTGACGATCTCAATCTCAAAGATGGTATGCAACGCATCTGGAAGATCACACAAGAAAATCTGCTTTTGATCGGTATCAGCACAGTCGGTGTGCGCTTTGTGGCAGGCTTGATCGGCTTCTTGTTTGGGCTGGTTGGCTTCTTCCTTGCACTAGCCGTTGGCGGCGGGCTGGCATTTGCATCGAACGGAGATATGACGATCACCATCGTTGGCATTGTGATTGGTGCAGTGATCTTCTTCAGCTTTGTGATGATCTCTAGCGTATTCAGTTCGTACACCACCACGGCGTATCATACCTGCCTCTACATTTGGGCACGCGATGTGGAAAAAGCCACAGCGGAAGGAAGAGTCCCGGCGCAGGTTGCGGCTCCGGCTCCGCTCGCGGCGGTTTTGGCATCCTGATAATTGAGCAGACCCTAAAGGTTTCTAAAACCTTTAAGGTCTGCTCATCCTCTTTTGATAAAATAATCTCATGAAACCTGAACCCCGCCGACAAGAAGCCATCACCTGGGAAGAAGTGGACAAGTTGATCGATCATTTGATTCCGCAATTCAAACGTGAATTCACTGCCATGGTGTTGATCACTCGTGGCGGCATTATCCCTGGTGGAATGCTCGCCGAAGCCATGGATATTACCCACATCCTCACTGCCGCAGTGGACTTCCCAGCACAGACTCAAAATCAGCAATCGTCTGCGTTTATGGCGTGGCCCGAGTTCATTCAATTCCCTGCCGACGATAAACTACGCGGTCGCCCCACCTTGATCGTGGATGATGTTTGGGGGTCCGGGCGAACCATCACCGCCGTCAAGAATCGAGTTTCAGCGGCGGGCGGCTTCCCTGAAACTTGTGTGTTGCACTTCAACCCCTATCGCAATTTATTCGGCAGTGTGCGCCCTGATTATTACGCCGCCACCACCGACGCCTTCATCACCTACCCATGGGAGATCGATCGTGGACCTGATCAGGTGCTCCTGGGCGAAGTGTAATTGGAATGAGCAGGCAAATTTTTTAGCAGTAGATAATGCCCAATTAAAAACAAAAGGCGGCTAATTGCCGCCTTTTGTTTTTTTACTGAAGAACTTCGAAATTCTCTGCTTGATAAAAGATCTCATCATCCACTGCCTCTTTTATATGGTCAATGGAAATCGAGGTAGGGAAACCATATGTCGTATCATATGTGACGAGCACTTCGTCTGCATCGCCATTCAAACTAGAGTCCAATAGTGTAAAAAGGGCATCCATGCTGGCAGCAGAAATGAACAATTCATACGATGGGTCTTCAGCAGCAACGACCACACCATCTGCCTGGGTGATCGAAACCACTTCTCCATTTTGCACCTCGATCGTCAACGGCATAACATTTCGGAACGGACAAAAACAGCCAATGAACAGGTCAAAACGATAATGGTCAATATCTGCTTCTTGCCATTTCTTGAGGTTCTGGTCATATTCAGAAGAGGCAGAACAGGCAACCAACAAAAGCGAAAGAACAAGTAATAAAATTTTCTTCATGTGAAACTCCTTATTCATAGAACGAACATTATCTCAGAAATGTTCCCAACAAAAACCCCGCCAAAAAATTCTTAGCGGGGCAAAGAGAATGCGCATGGCGATGCGCAGTATTGCTACACTCTACGGCATGCTGTGACCATCCATACCCGAACCGCCCATTTCAGTGGCGTCTTTCACAGGAACGGTCAAAGTGATTTCGCCTGCTTTTTCAAACATCAAAGTGAGCGTAATTTCACTGCCAGCCACTAGATCCTGCTTGAGCCCAATAAACATGACATGGTAACTGCCGGGTTTGAATTCCACTTCTCCATCGGCGGGCAAGTCGATCTTTTTCTGCTGAGCCATTTCCATCGTGCCATCAGCGTTCATCTGGCTCAAGTGCATTTCAACGGCATCAGCCACATCCGAGCTGACGCGAATTAGGGCATCTGCTTCTACACCATGATTATGAAGAAGCATATAAGCAGCACTGTTGCCGCCTGCCATGGCTGCACGAACCCAATAGTCATGAGCTTCCACACCTTCTCCATCTGTATGTTGATTCCCGTCCGCCATGCCACCCCCACACGCACTCAAAAAAAGTGCGCTAGCAAAAAGAAAAGTAAAAAAATTTTTCATTCTCTTATTCCTCACAAATTTATTTTCTGAATCACATGTCTGAATGCATGTGCATCATTCTATGCATATGGTGAATGGTTTCTTCCATATCAAGTAATTGCCCGCCAAATCCCTTTCGGAACTTTTCAGCATCTGTTTTGGAACCAAACGCAAGAATGCTTGGAACACAACAGATGTTTAATACACTTCCAACAAGGTAAAACGCTTGCCCGGCACTGATCATATGTCCGTATAAATAATCGACAGTTAACGATTGCCAGACTTTCTTCTTACGGCTTTGCATCATTAAACCGCAATGGGCGCAGCAAGCTCGCATTTCTTCCCCGTTATCAAACTTCACAATGAAAATCGTTCTTTGAGAGGCGGTTTTTCCGCACATGGCACATAAAGAAGTTTCTTCCTGCGCTTTTCCGCCTGGGTTGGGCAGTGTGGCTCCACCATGTTTCTTTAAAAGATGACCCGAATTCGCTAGCTTATGTAAGTCGCGATGGATGGTCATATTCGACACGCCAAAAACCTCAGCCAATTCCTGAACCGAGGCAGTTTTGTGCGTCTTTAGATGTTCAAGGATCTTTTGTTCGCGGTCTAAGAAAGTTGTAGCCATATGTTATATTTTGTTATCTTTAACAAGAGATTACGAAATATAACAACTTCGCCAACGATTATCAAGATGACATTTATCACTTCTTTGGCTTGTAATTACGCCCCCGCCAAGTAACCCCCTGCCCCGAAATGACTTTCCATGCTGAGGTCAACATCATCGCAGCAAAAACTCCCGCCCCTAACGGAATGGTCACACCATACCAGGGAGAAATTTCCATAAGCTGCGCGATGCGCACACGGTAATAGATCAAATATCCCCACACCGACAAAGCCTGTAAAAATACACCCGCCGCCATCCACCCGCCACCGTTGAAATACCAGATCAACCCAAGCAAAGGCCAGAGAGGTAACAACAAAGCAGCAAACAATGCCAACGATGCCCCGAATGCGCCCAACCACAAAAGATAGGGATGGTCTCGCAAGCCAAGATAAATATTTTTTGTCCAACCTTCCCACATGGTTTCGAGCGATGTATACATGCGCGTACTAACAACTTGCATGCCATCTGCCACCACCAAACGGTGACCGTTCCACTTTACGTTTTCAGAGAGGGCTTTATCTTCCACAATTTGATCTTTGATTCTTTCATGCCCGCCGATCAAATCATAGATACTGCGCTTGATAAAAATAAATTGTCCGTTCGCAACGGCATCACGGCGGGCTGGGTCATTGACCTTGCGCGGTGAAAATCCCACTGAGAGTGCGGTCATCACCAATGGCATCACCGTCCGCTCCCAGAAGGAGCCGAGAATCTGCTTGGTCATCACAGTGAACAAGTCCGCCTGTGTCTCTGTCGCTTTGGCATACACCGATGAAAGCGCGTTCGGTGCGAGGAAGGTATCAGCGTCCACAAAGCAAAGCCACTCGCCTTTTGCCGCGGCTGAGGCTTGATGCAAAGCATGAGGTTTGCCCGCCCAGCCTTCGGGCAAGTCTGAGCCGCTGATTGGGAGGAGGCGAGAGTCGCGGGACGCGATCTCTTTCAATAGAGACAGAGTGGAATCGGTGGAGCGATCATCCAAAACGATGATTTCAAAATTTGGGTAATCTTGACGAAGAGCCGCCTCAACACAACGCCGAATGTTGGTCTCTTCGTTGC
>JBDKJK010000343.1:0-6758 GCA_039796675.1 Chloroflexota bacterium | reverse complement strand
ACAATCGAAAATCGTAAATTGAAGGAGAAGCATCCATGTCTGCACGGCTCAACTACGGCAAGACCTTCCTGCTCGGCTTTGGCTTTTTCGGTGTCAGTGTGATCTGGGGTGTGTACAATGCCTTCGTCCCCATCTTCCTCGCCGATAAATTCGATCTCTCCCCTGTCTTGATCGGTTTCTTCATGACTCTCGACAATATTGCAGCATTGTTTATCCAGCCGCCGGTGGGTGCCTGGTCTGATAAATTGCGCACGCCTATGGGTAGGCGCATCCCCTTCCTTTTGGTTGGCGCGCCAATTACGGCGGTGGCATTTGGGTTAATCCCAATTGCAGCCATCCTTCCGCTTTTTGTGGCTTGCACCAGCACACTTTTGCTCAGTGCTGCATTATGGCGCACACCTGTTGTGGCACTCATGCCCGATATCACCCCTTCCGCGTTCCGCTCGCAGGCAAATGGCATTATCAATTTTATGGGCGGCATTGGCACCATCGTTGCCTTGCAAACAGGTGGCTTACTATATAAGATGAGCCCCAACTTCCCATTCTGGCTTGGCTCAGGGTTGGTATTGCTGGCAGTGTTGGTTGTGTATCTTTTCATTGAAGAGCCCAAAGAATATGAAACTGCCGAAGAGCAGCCTGGCATGTTCGCCAGCCTTAAAGAGGTCATTAGTGACCCCGATAAAAGCGGAGTTCGCATTCTTGCTGCGATCTTCTTTTGGTTCTTGGGATTTTCAGCCGTGGAAACCTTCTTCACTCTGTATGCCAAGAATCACCTGGGCTTGAACGAAGGGGACGGCGCAACATTGCTCTCGGTCTTGCCTTTGTTCTTCGTACTCTCTGCCATTCCATCCGGGTTCGTAGCAGGCAAGCTGGGGCGTAAAACCACCATCTCAATTGGCTTGGTCACCATCACCATCATGCTCGTTCTGCTTTACATCACTCCTGCCGAAGCCTTGCTCACGGGCATTGCCCCACTTCCGCTTGTGGGCATTCCACTCGTCGAGGGCGGCGCACGCATGCTCACACTTGCAGGCGTGTTTCTCATCCTTGGCGGCATTGGCTGGGCATTCATCAACATCAACTCGCTGCCCATGATCGTGGACTTAACCAGCGCCGCACGCATTGGCACCTTCACTGGTTTGTATTATCTCTTCTCCACACTTTCCGCTATTATTGGACCGAATTTAAACGGCTGGGCAGTGCAACTCACAAACGGCAATTACAACATCATCATGCTCATCGCGCCGTTCTTTATGATGACGGCTTTCGGGTTGATGATGGGTGTGAAAAAAGGTGAAGCAGTAACAAGTGACAATTAACAAAAATTACGTTTTACGTTTCACGCATTATTTTTTTCTGACGATGACCCTGTGGGCATTAACCGCCTGCATGTCATCGTCAGATTGTTTTCGTGAGGAGGTCTTCTGTGCCGCATTGGTGACAGATACATTAGGCATTGAAGATCACGGTCTGAATCAAGATGCGTGGCTGGGGTTACAGGAAGCAAAAGCCAATGGGCAGGCAGATCAGGTCGATTTCATTGCCTCGGTTGACTCACGCGATTATTCGAAGAACATCGCTTATTTTGCAGAACGAGGTTACGACTTAATCTTCACCTCTGGCATTGCACTGGATGACGAAACGCTTCAAAGCACGGACCTGTACCCGGACTCTACCTTCGTGGGCTTGAACCAAGCCTTTGAAGAGTCTCACCCAAATTTAATCTCCGTATCCTTCCCTGAAGACCAAATGGGGTTCGCCGCCGGAGTGACTGCCACACAATTGACCCGTACTGGAATCGTCGCCGCCATATGCGAAACCTCGGGCATTGATGCCATGTGGCGGTATTGCGAAGGCTTTCGCGCAGGCGTTGAGTTTGCGAACAGTGAGATTAAAGCTATGGTGGTATATCGTGAAGATGGCGACCGCGAGAAATTATTTATAGACGAGGCTTGGGGCTACGAAACTGGCACAGATCTGATCACCCGCGGCGCGGATGTGATTTTTGCGGCAGGCGGGGTCACTGCACAGGGAGCGTTAAGAGCGGCTTCAGAGTTTGAGGTTTCTGCCATTGGAGCAGAACGTGACCAGGCAAGGGAATTGGGAGAATCAGGCAAAGGCGTAGTTATCTCTTTTTATGGGGCTGCCCGGCTCGAGATCCAAGAAGTGATGCGCCAAATGAGAGAAGGAGAGGCAACTGGGGAACGAATCGGTCAGGTTCAGTTCGCCCAGTCAAACCCGAGCTTTTCACCTGAATGGGTTTTGGAGTTGGAAACCCTGTTAAATCTGCTTTCAAGTGGGGAAATTAAGACAAATATTGCAATTGAAAAACCTTAACTTGTTCAGGCTTGCACAATGATTGGAGTAGATTTATACTTACAATGTCGTAAGGCTTGCATAAGCAAACCTTTCTAATCTATCTTCTAGAGGAGAAGAAATAAAATGAAGAAACTTTATTTTGTTGTGGCTGCGTTGATCGTTGCCTCACTCGTCCTTTCTGCCTGTGGCGGCGGTGCAGCCAGTGGCGCACTCAAAGTGGGTCAGGTGACTGACCTCGGCGGTATCGATGACAAGTCCTTTAACGCCACCGCGTACGCCGGTATTGAAAAGGCTGTTGCCGAACTCGGTGTGGAAGGCAAGTACTTGGAATCCACCCAGCAGGCTGATTACGAAAAGAACATTCAGCAGTTCCTGGATGAAGACACCGACCTGATCGTGACCGTCGGCTTCCTTCTTGGTGATGCCACCAAAGCTGCGGCTGAAGCCAACCCCGAAGCCAAGTTCGCCATCGTCGACTTCGCCTATGATCCTACCATCCCGAATGTGCTCGGTTTGGTTTTCGCCACCGATCAGGCTTCTTTCCTTGCTGGTTATTCTGCTGCTGCCTCCACCAAGACCGGCAAAGTTGCCACTTGGGGTGGTATCAACATCCCGCCTGTTGCTGACTTCATGATCGGTTTCGAAGCCGGTGTGAAGTACTACAACGAACAGAAGGGCACGAACGTGGAAGTGCTCGGCTGGAGCAGCGAAGCTGCTGATGGTTCCTTCATCGGTAACTTTGAGTCCCTCGATGATGGCCGCGCCATTACCGAATCCCTCGTTCAAGAAGGCGCTGATGTCGTCATGCCGGTGGCTGGTCCTGCTGGTCTCGGTGGCGCTGCCTACTGCCAGGAAAGTGGCTCCTGCATGATCATTGGTGTGGACACCGACTGGACCGTTTCCGCTTCGGAATACTCAAGCGTCATCCTGACCAGTGTTCTGAAGAACATGAACGTGGCTGTGTTTGAGGCTGTTAAGGCTGTCAAGGAAGAAACCTTCGCAGGCGGTTTGTACGTCGGTACACTCGCCAACGGCGGCGTGGGTCTCGCTCCTGTTGCTGGCGCTTCAGACGAACTCAAGGCAGAGCTCGATGCTGTTACACAAGGCATCATTGACGGCTCCATTGCTGTCCGCTAAGTCACTCGACTGAACTAAAAAAAGCCGAGGGAGGAAATCTCCCTCGGCTTTTTTCTACCCTATATTCCGGCACGATGTTCACAGAAGAAGATCAATGAGTAGATTCCAAAAGGTGTTTTCGTCTTAGTATCTATTTTTCATGCACCCTCCTTTATAATGGAGTGGTGCAAAAAAGACCTTTGAGATCTAACGAATTCATGAACATGGAGGGCTTGGCATGACGAACGTTCTCGAATTGCAGGGCATTACCAAACGGTTTCCCGGCGTTCTGGCAAACGACAAGATCAGCATTACCCTACGAGAGGGGAAGATCCTTGCCTTATTGGGGGAAAATGGAGCAGGTAAAAGCACGCTTATGAATATCCTCTACGGGTTGTATAAACCCGATGAGGGCAAAATCATCGTCCGCGGTAAAGAGGTGGATATTACGGGACCAAACGATGCCATTGCACAAGGTATTGGTATGGTGCATCAGCATTTTATGCTCGTACCAGTGATGACCGTGACCGAGAATGTGATGTTGGGTGTTGAGCCGGTGAAAAACGGCGTCTTTCTCGATCAAGAAAAAGTTGCAAATCGAATTAAGGAAATTTCCAATCAATACGGTCTCGAAGTGGACCCGCATGCATATGTCAAAGACCTGCCAGTGGGCATTCAACAACGTGTAGAGATCATCAAAGTGCTGTACCGCCAGGCGGATATCCTTATTCTTGATGAGCCAACGGCTGTATTAACACCGCAGGAAGTGGATGGTCTGTTCAAGATCATCGATACACTCATCAAAGCAGGGAAATCCATCATTTTCATCACGCACAAATTGAAGGAAGTTTTGGCGGTTGCCAACGATATCACCGTCATGCGGCTGGGAACCGTGATTGGTTCGATCAAACCAGAGGATGCAACCTCAGAAATCCTTGCCACTATGATGGTTGGGCGTGATGTGAATCTAGTTGTGCAAAAAGCACCTGCCAAACCAGCTGGTGCAGTTCTTGAGGTTAGAGATCTGTATGTGCGTGACGAACGCCAGCATCTGACAGTTCAGGGTGTATCGCTCGATGTAAGCAAGGGAGAAGTTTTGGGAGTGGCGGGGGTACAAGGCAATGGGCAGACAGAGCTTGTTTACGCACTAACCGGTTTACTCCCAGTTGAATCTGGCACGATCCACTTGTTGGATGAAGCCATTCATCGTGCCACCCCGCGCAAAATTCTCGAACGCGGTGTGGCTCATATTCCCGAAGATAGGCAACGGCATGGGTTGATCCTGTCTTTCCCGATCCACGATAACATGATGCTCTGCACCTATTACAAGCAGCCATTTGCCAAAGGGGTCTCTCTGCAACCTCAGCCCATTTTCAACAATGCGGAAGAATTGGTAAAGCAATACGATGTACGCACGCCGAACATCTACGTCAATGCGGGGACGCTCTCAGGTGGCAACCAGCAAAAGGTGATCGTGGCGCGCGAATTTTCACGCCCAATCGAACTGCTCATCGCCTCTCAACCGACCCGCGGGTTGGATGTTGGTTCCATCGAATATATCCATTCGCAGATCATCCAGAAACGCGACGAAGGAACCGGGGTTCTACTGGTCTCCTCTGAATTGGATGAGATCCTTGCACTTTCTGACCGCATTGCTGTGATGTACAAAGGTCAGATTATGGCGATCGTAGATGCCGCCTCTGCCACCAAAGAACAGCTTGGTCTGTTGATGGCAGGCGTGCATCCCTCTGAAATCTCGAACAAGAATTAGGAGTTGTATCTGTGAGTAATACAGCCGCTCCCGTAGTAAAAGAAAATAAGCGCAGTGCTCTCTGGCAGGAATTGATGATTCCCGTCCTCGCCGTTTTAACAGGATTGGTCATTGGTGCAGTTGTTATCCTTATCAGTGGCGAAAACCCGTTGGTTGCTTATGGCGCGCTCTTCGAAGGTTCATTCGGCAACCCGATAGACTTTTTCAATGGGCTGGGTGTGTTCTTCAGCTCCGGCGAGACGAAGGCGCTGTTGAAAGCCCTTTATCCCTTCACCGAAAGCCTGGTGACAGCCACCCCATACATTTTTGCCGGTCTTTCTGTGGCGTTGGGCTTCCGCTGCGGTCTGTTCAACATTGGCGCAGAAGGGCAATTCTTCATTGGTGCATTGACCTCGGCTTTTGTGGGCTATAGCCTGAGCGGGCTGCCCATGATCATTCACTTGCCGCTTGCCATTCTGGGCGGCGCATTGGGTGGAGCCGTTTGGGGCATGATCCCTGGTTATCTCAAAGCCCGTTTTGGGGCGCATGAGGTGGTCAATACGATCATGATGAACTGGATCGCATTCCGCTTGAGCGATTGGCTCCTGAATGGACCGATGAAAGGTCCTGGCTTTCGCCCGGTGACCCCCACAATTCTTGAATCAGCAGAATTGCCGCGCTTCTTCCCAGATCCGTTGCGTTTTAACCTCGGCTTCTTCATTGCGCTTCTGGTTGCCTATCTCGTATATTGGTTCTTATTCAAAACCACGCTCGGGTTTGAGATCCGTTCGGTGGGAGCCAACCCCGATGCCGCCAAGTATGCCGGTATGAACATCATCCGCAACTTTGTGTTGGTTATGTTCCTTGCGGGCGGGCTAGCAGGGCTGGCAGGCAGTGCTCAAGTTCTCGGCGTGGATCACTGGGTGGGGCAGGGGTTCTCAGCTGGGTACGGGTTTGATGCGATTGCCCTCGCTTTGTTGGGAAGGAGTCACCCATTCGGTGTCATCCTTTCGGCTTTGCTTTTCGGCTTCCTGCGCTCTGGCGCAACCGATATGCAGTCGATGGCGAATATCCCCATTGACATCATCTCGATCATTCAAGGTATGGTGATCGTTTTCATCGCCGCACCCGATATCATCCGCTGGCTGTACCGCATCCGTACCGGCAAAAAAGAAGAGATCGTGTTGACCCGCGGCTGGGGCAGTTAACGAGGCATCCATGACAAACTTGAAACCTGAAACCATGTCAACCGCCGAAAAACGCACCCGTACTTCCTTTGGTATTGCGTTGATCGTTGTTGGGCTGGCGATCTACCTGCTATTCGCTGTGAACACCCAACCCGGCACAATGACAACCTTCGGCTTGAACCTGCTCGGTTCACAGGCGGCTGCTGTGCCCGACCTCGTCGTCCCGGCGCAGCCTGCCATTTATGTCCTGGCGGCGATTGCCGTCTTTGCCGGCGCATTTCAACTGGCTCGCGGGGTTCGCTCGACCGGCTGGCTGGTCGGCATCATTGCCTTCACCTTTGTGACCGCCTTCCTGATGTGGGGCGCACAGGATAAATCTTTCAACC
>JBDKJK010000342.1:0-2653 GCA_039796675.1 Chloroflexota bacterium | reverse complement strand
GTGATCGACATTCAAAAAGACTATTTCCCCGGCGGGAAGATGGAGCTGGTCAACCCGCTTGAAGCAGGCAAGAAAGCCTACAGCTTGTTGCAGTGTTTCCGCGAACATGGCGGGCATCACGTCCACATTCAGCATATTGCACTGAAACTGGATGCGCCGTTTTTTGTTCGAGGAACGGAAGGTTCCGATATTCATGACGTCACCGCACATTTCGAAGGCGAACCCATCGTTTATAAGCATTATCCCAATTCTTTTCGTGAGACGAATTTATTGGAGATGCTCAAAGAGTGGGGTGTGGAGCGTGTGGTCATCACCGGCATGATGACCCACATGTGCGTGGATGCCACCGCCCGCGCCGCCGCAGATCTCGGCTTTCAAGTTTGGGTTGCCGAGGATGCCTGTGCCACAAAAGATTTGGAATATAACGGCACAATCATTCCCGCAGAGCATGTTCACAAGGCGTTTATGGCGGCGTTGAGGTCGTATGGTCAGGTGATGACGTCGGAGCAGGTGATTGCGAGATTGGCTGCAGAGAAGGCGAATGCTGCTTAAGTAGAGTCAAGTATCGGCTACGAAAGAAGCGAAGAGGTTGTCACGTTTTTTGTGACAGCCTCTTTTTCATCCTATTCTTCGAGCAGAACGATGAAAGATTTGTAATCGCAGACTTTGTCGAAACCTGCCTTGAGAGCTGTCTTTGCAGAGGCTTCGTTTCGTTTGAAGCAATGCCAGCCGACTTCGGTGATGCCATGCGAGAAGGCGTGTTCGAGGAAGGCGAGCGTGAGTGCCGTGGCAATGCCGCGTTGACGGTAGTCACTGGTGGTTTCGATGCCGATCTCACAGCGATGATTCGCGTTGTATTCGGAGATACACCAGCCCGCAAGTTCATTGTTGTGAATGACACTTACGCCAAAACTTTTGGCTAGAAAATCATCTACGCTTGGGCGTTCGGAGGTCATCTCTTCTTTGAGGATTTCGAGATGTTTGAGGTTGGGAGTTGCCAAAAGGTCAGCGTTGACTATTTTGAGTTGAAAACCTTCGGGTAGGAAATCTTGCCATTTGTATTTCAACTTTTTGCAGGCGTAGTATTCACGGTTTGCGTGAATGTTTTTTTTGCCTGCGAGAAGAGCATCCATTCGTCTCTCCCATGCAGGCGAATCGTAGTAAAGCGCTAAACCTTCTTGTCCAGCCGCGATCTCGCGTGGGTAAACGACATTCGTAAATAGTTTTCTTATTCCAAGGTTAAAGCTGTCGATTTCAGAGTCGCCTGCCAAGATGTAGCGATGACCCGCCTGTGCAAATAAGGCTTTGGGATGTTCGTTGTTGTCTACGAAAATTTGCGCGGGAGTTTGTTTAGCAAGGATTGAACGACCGACAAGGTGGATGTCCATATTGAGCAGCAATGGGCGGATGAGTTCGTAGGCGTTGGGAGGTAGGGCGGTCATGGTTGAGTTTCCAGTTTCTGTATTTGATCGTGATCGGGTAATTCCGCTTCAAGGTTGCGGATATGAGGAAAGAAAAGGTATGTGAATCCCGCCGCGGCGACATACACGATGCCTGTCAGCACGAATTGCAAAGCCATGCCTGAGCCGGGTGTGGTGCCAACCATCCAGCCGAAAGTTTGAGAGAGCCACGTATCTGCTTGCATG
Source organism: Chloroflexota bacterium (assembly GCA_039796675.1). Taxonomy (GTDB): domain Bacteria; phylum Chloroflexota; class Anaerolineae; order Anaerolineales; family Villigracilaceae; genus Villigracilis. Next base: position 1,007 of record JBDKJK010000342.1, on the reverse strand, counting down.
GCAGGTTCGGTGACGTAATCTGCGAGCAGACCGGCGAGGATGGGGGTGATCGGTCCCACTGACCAGGCGATCATGCGTCGCGCCGAGAAGACGCGTCCTTGCACATCTGGTGCGACTTTCGCTTGCCAAATTGCTTGGCTGGCTCCGTTCGTGAAGATGGGGAAGATGCCGCCAATCACCACGGCAATGATCCAAACTGGGAGGCTGCGTCCCAAGCCGAAGACGACCAGCAGAAAGAAACCGGTCAACGCTTCGCCGAGGAAGATGCTATTCATCCGTTTCTTGAATCCGCCCCATAAACCGATGAGCAATCCGCCGATGACTGCGCCAATGGCATTTGCCGAGGTTACAACCCCGAGAATTTCGCTGCTTTGATTTGTGCGCTCAAGGATGAATGGTGAGAATAGCGAACCTGAAAGCCCGATTACGAAATTCAGCACGATGAAAAAGGTCAGCAAGCCAAGTAATCCGCGGCGGGCGAAGATGTATTTGAAGCCATATAACGCTTCTTGGAGTATAGACCCGCTCCCGGCTTGACCTTCGACGGTCTTCTCCGGCTGTGGGATGTTCACAAGTGTTAGAGCGAGGATGGCTAGAAAGAAGGTTAAGACGTCGACGACGAGGATACCAGTGAGGGAAATGATCGGGAGCAGCACCCCGGCAAAAATCGGGGCAAGAACCGCAGGTCCTGATTCCACCAATGACATCATCCCATTGGCGCGGCTGTAATTGTCCTTCGGTACCATCGTGCTGATCGCTGCCGAATATGCGGGCCACTGGAAGGTGCTGCCAAGCCCATTGATGACAGCGGCGACATAGAGATGCCAGATCTCCAGGCTGCCTATTGCCTGCAAAATGAGAATGCCGCCTGTTGCGAGTACGGCGGTCAAGTCACTGACCATCATCATCAACTTGCGGTTGTGCCTGTCTACCAGCACGCCTGCAATGGGGGAGAGTAATAGAAATGGCACAACGAATGCGGTGTTGATGATTCCCAGCGAGGTGGC
>JBDKJK010000341.1:0-4405 GCA_039796675.1 Chloroflexota bacterium | reverse complement strand
AACCAATCCATTTACAATCAAGTCAGCCTTATACTCCCCAACAGCCTTTCCATGATAATACACATTTATATCCTGCTGCCTTGCTACTTGAAATCCCATTTCGATCAACAAGACTTCCAGCGCACCTTCGTAAACTTTTTCAGAAAATCCAAAACCCAGTTCTTTCTGAACTTGAAAGAAAGCCCTGATTATCTTTCCAGTTAATTCGGAATGCCTGCCCTCAAATTTATGCTTTGATTCCACTCTACACCTCCGTCGTTCAAAGATTCTCCGTGCTTTCCGTCCAATCCGTGTACAAAATTAGTTCTGATTCAACCTAAAAATCAAGCATGTATCAATCGTATTCTCGAGCTGATAATTCGCTTCCACAAACTCAAAGACCTCATCCATGCCCGGCTGGATGTACATTTTCTTCTTGACGCCGGGAGTGGCATATTGTGCTTCACGGGTTAGAGGATCCAGCGAAGGGATAGCATCTACGGAGCGGGAACAGTCGAGGATGAGCTCAGGAGGATTCGTCGTCAGATCATCGTAATAACGATCTTCAATTTCTTTTGTCAGCGACCCATCAAGGAAAAGCGGATAATACAAATACTTCACCGGTGAAGTATGCCCAGCCATAAAGTTGACACCCATTTCAGGATACCAGGTCAACACGAAGTCTTCAGGTTGGGTGTTGTCACGAATGTAAGTAGAGACCGGGTCAATATATTCGCCACCGCCCGCGCGGAATGTTTCGGTATAGCGCCCCCATGTGGAAGGAGAAACAACAAACAACATCACAACGAGCGCCAGAGATGCGACCAAACCAAATCCGTCGCTCCAGCCTTCCTGTGAAGAGACGCTGAACGTCACCTGCCAGACTTCCGCAAAGACAAAAGCGGAATAGACCGCGACAGCCAGAGCCCAGCTAATGTAGTAATGTGTAAAGTTCCTGCCGGAGAGATTGCTCAACAAAATTTCAACAGGGAACCAGAGGAGCAGGAATACTTCAAACACTGTGACTGTCCGCTTCATAAAGCTGACCAGAAAACGAAGCCCAAGTGCGAGCCATGCCATTAATGTGAACCAGCCAACCCACCCCATGCCATATTTACCAAAGCCGCCGAATAAGTCCAGCCACTCGCGTTCTTTTGCCGCTGAGTAGGAGAAGTTGAAGAGAATAGAGGCGTTGATCATCTCCCACGCATCACCAAGAATGGCAAAGTACAGCGACCACAAAATCAACGGGAGGGCGAACCCAGCCAAAGTCGCGAAAAGGATGCGCAGCACTTCTGCATAGTGACGTTTGAATCCATAGTAAAGGAGAATCGCACCCATAATCGCGAACCATCCACCGACGTTATTGGCACGGAAGGTGAAGCTCAAACCGAAGAACGCACCCACCCAGAGATACTTCCAATAATTGCGATCCACATCCACCATCGAAAGGAAGAGCGCGAGTCCTGCCGCGTTGAAGAGTAGGGCATATTCTTCGGTATAGTTGCCATATCCCAAAACGGTCTTCAAGCCCAAGCCTGCCAATGTGGAGCCGAACAATGCCGCGCCCACGCCCCATCTCTGTGAGACAGAATGATACAAAAGTATGAACATTCCCAACAGAAAAATAAACTCTACTGCCCAGACGCCCCAACGTGACCCGCCGCCCAGCAACAACCCCAACGCATTGACATAAAAAATGCCGGGACCTTTTGAATCCCAAAAGTCTTGATATGGAATTTTGCCATTCAAAATTTGTTGACCCGCATATAGAAAGAATCCGCCATCGCGGGCAGGCACATCAAACGACGGGTTGGCAAGGTCGAGGACGAATGCCGTCAGCAGGAACAAAAAAATATACGGAAAGGCGAGGCGAAGTTTGTTCATCATTTTTTATAAGACATCCCCAACCCTTCGACCAAATTCTTGATCGTGCTCCAATGGATGCGTTCCCAGGCTGTAGGGCTGGAGTTGGAATTATGCGGCGCAAGCATGACGTTGTCCATCTTCAACAGCGGACTCTCCGCCGGAAGCGGCTCGAACTCGAAGACATCCAGCGCCGCGCCTCCGAGTTGACCTGAGCTGAGTGCCGCGACCAAAGCTTTTTCATCCACCAGCGGACCGCGTGCCGTATTGATAAGCACCGCAGTGGATTTCATCTTCGAGAGCGTCTTCGAATTGATAATGTGATGCGATGTTGGGTTGAGGTCACAATTGACTGAGACAAAATCGGAATTCGATAGTAGATATTCGAGAGTTGTCATTTCGATTCCCGTTTCACTGACGAAGACATGGTCAATCTCGATAATGTCTGTGCCATAGATTTTCATGCCAAATGCCTTCGCACGACGCGTGACAGCTTTGCCGATATTCCCCACGCCAATCACTCCAAGCGTACATTCACCGAGAGACTTGCCAGGAATTTTCTCCCACTTTCCACTTTTCATCTCGCGATCCATCCACGGACCTCGGCGGGCAAAGGCGAGCATGTATCCCAACACTGTGTCTGAGACGGGAGTTGTGAATGCATTCGGCGTTCGCCCAAGCTTCACACCAAATTTTGCACAAGCCTCGCCATCAATCGAGTCGACTCCCGTTCCCCACTTCGAGATAACCTTCAAGCGCGGCAGACAAGCCTCGATCACACGCGCCGTGTAACGGTCATCACCACAAATGGTGCCATCGAACTGACCGGCATACTTGAGAATATCTTCTTCTTCCATGCGTTCTTCTACGTCCGGCACGATCAGGTCAATACCGTACTCCGCCAGCACCGGGCGGAAACGGTCAAGGAATGGGATCATATAAGGGGCAGTCATCAAAACAGTTGGCATGGTTTCTCCGATCTAATTTTGTAGGGGCAACCCGTCACGGATATTACAAGACGTTCACCATCAAGGGAGGGTTGCCCAGTGACAAGGGCGCCCCTACTCGCAAATCTTTTTATTAATAAATTCATTCACCTCAGCCGAAAGCGATTCGTTTTCAGCGAGGTATTTCATGTTGTTGCACACCTGCAAACGCAAATACCGATCGAGCACGATCAACTTCGTCATCTCGCGCATCTCATCCACATCGCCTTGCACCGCGTATGCCTGCAAGAACGGGATCCATTCGAGCGGATCATTCGGGTAATAACCTTTGTCTAATGCTTCATCAAGCAGCTTTGTTATTTCAGCCCACTTGCCGCGCTGACGGGCAAGGTCTGCCTGTTGATAATAAAAACACCAACCGCGTTCCGGTTCACTGCCAAGAATGTTCTCCGGCACAGATGGAATGTTTCCATCTGTAGACACCGCATTCAACTTTGAGTATGGCGCAACCTGCACCACACGCCCATCGTCAAATGCATTCAACTCTGGCGAAGCGCCATTCAGAAAACGCACACAACTGTTCGGGCTCGACTGCACCATCACCAGCACATTACCAAAATCGCGTTCCAAATAATTGCCACGCCGCAACGGAGTTTCGACTCCGCCATTGGTTGTCACTTGCGTGACTGTATTTCCATCCAACACGGCAGCAGGTAATTTCACCACCACCGGGTTGTTGATTTGCTTTTCCGGATAATAAATAAAATTTGCCGGGCTCCAAATAAAATAATCTTCGCTCAACGGGCTATTCGGGTACATCACAAGCAACGTCACGCCTTCTTGAATCTTCGGCGCACGCCACGCCACCTGCCACCAAAAATTACGCGTCGCCTGCGTCTCATCCACATAGCGAATGGTATTGCCGTAATGCGTCAGCACTGCAACAGCCACCAACACGCCCATCACTGTCATTTGCGTTCCGCGTTTTGAAATACTTTCGATCAGCAATGCCAACAGCATCACCGCACCGATCGAAGCGATCAATGTGTAACGTGAATAATCCGGCAAGGTGACATGCCGATTAACGAGGATGACCGGGATGAGTCCGCCCGCGATGCTCAAGATACTGATGAAAAGAGTCTCACGCATCGTTCCCGTACTTGGGCTTGATTCAGTTTCTGATTCCTTCTCTCCCCCCAAGCGGAGTCCTGCCAGCAGAGCCGCCACCGCCAACGCCGACCAGGCAATGCCTGTCGCCATATCCTTCAGCCGCATGGCAAAGCCGAGCTGATACACCGGCAGATTCCAAGCAACAAGAGTCACGGTGAAGAAGTCTTGAATAAGATAGTTCAGCCACCACATGGCGATGAGCGGATCGGTAAAAATCTGCGAAACCTGCAAGCCTACATCTGTCGCTTTGCGTTCTGACTCGAAGAAAAACAAACGCCAGACTAAAAACCCTGCTGTGATGAGTAAAAACGGCAAGCTGACTTTAACAATCTTCAAAACCTTTTGCCAAAATGTTTCGCCTGCCTCGCGCCACATCAAGACCATGATGATCGCAAAACGCAAGGCTTCGATCCCAAGGAAGTATTCCATCTGGCTCAGGTAGC
>JBDKJK010000340.1:0-10564 GCA_039796675.1 Chloroflexota bacterium | reverse complement strand
ACACCTTCAGAAAAAATCATAATGGATATTGCATCAAGTTATAAAAATAAAAAGGCATTGATCACAGGCGGACTCGGATTTATTGGAAGCAATCTGGCACGGACACTGCTAGACCTTGGCGTGGACGTGACCATTCTTGATAATGCCGACCCGGCTTCAGGGTCGAATCCATTTAATCTGGACGGAATCAGGTCACAGGTCACAGTAATGGAGGCGGATATTCAGGATGAGGCAAAAGTAAAAGAAGCCGTTCGCGGTCAGGATTTTCTGTTCAATCTTGCGGGGGAGATGAGTCACCTTGGTAGTATGCAAGATCCTTTCAAAGATTTAAATGTCAATGCAGTGGGACAGTTGAAATTATTAGAAGTATGCCGCGTGACGAATCCATCAGTCCGCATTGTATTTGCTGGAACACGACAAGTGTACGGACGCCCTGCTTATTTGCCCGTGGATGAAAAACATTTGCTAACCCCGCTTGATAATAACGGCGTGAGCAAACGCGCCGGGGAGATGTATCATATCGTTTACCATCGTGTACATGGCATGGCGACTTGCGTGCTGCGTATGACAAACGTCTACGGACCGCGCATGCGCATTCGAGATGACCGCCTAACTTTTATTGGCTGGTGGTTTCGGCAGTTGCTGGAGGGGCAGCCTATTCAGATCTTTGGAGATGGCAATCAAATTCGCGATTTCAATCATGTCCATGATGTTTTGGATGCTCTGTTGCGTTGTGCCAGCAACCCGGCTGCCTATGGAAAGATATACAACCTTGGAGGAGAGCCGATCAGTTTGTTGAACCTTGCGCGTCTTATGATCGCTGTGCATGGCAGTGGAGCATACGAGATGGTGCCTTTTCCCGAAGGGCGCAAACGCATCGACATTGGCGATTATTATGGAAATTACGGTTTGATAAAAAGTGAAGTGGGTTGGGAGCCACACATTCCACTTCGCGATGGGATCAAAGATATGCTTGACTATTATTATCAGCACAAAGGACATTACCTTTAACATGGCGTCCATCTCCGCTTTTGATCTGACCCGGCAATACCAAACCATTCGCCATGAACTGGATGATGTGTTTGTACGTGTGATGGCGGGCGGCTCTTATATTTTGGGCGAAGAGGTTAGCACTTTTGAAAAAGAATTTGCAGCGTACTGCGGCGCATCGTATGCCATTGGCGTGGCTTCAGGTACCGATGCTTTGATTTTGTCTCTGCTGGCTTGTGGTGTGAGCGCCGGTGATGAAGTCATTGCCCCATCACATACGGCGGTTGCCACGATTGCCGCCATTGAGTTGACTGGCGCTCGTCCAGTATTGGTAGATATTGATTTGGCGCGTTATACCATTTCCCCTGAACAAGTCGCACATGCTATTACAGAACGTACTCGTGCCATTATCCCGGTTCATTTATATGGCTGCCCTGCGGATATGAGCCCACTGTTGGATATGGCAGCGAAGAAAAATATAACGGTGATCGAAGATGCATCGCAGGCGCATGGCGCATCCATTCGTGGAAGACGAGTGGGCTCGTTGGGTGAGATCGCGGCGTTTAGTTTTTATCCCACCAAGAATCTTGGTGCCATAGGCGATGGCGGAGCCGTTGTAACCAACAACTCGGCGTTGGCAGAGAAAGTTCAGCTCTTAAGGCAATATGGATGGAAGCAACGTTACGTCAGCCAGATAAAAGGGATGAACAGCCGCCTCGATGAATTGCAAGCAGGTTTCTTGCGCGTCAAGCTGCGGCATTTAGATGAATGGAATCAGCGCCGCAGACATCTCGCCAGCCTATACTTTGATCTGCTCTCCGGTTCGGATTTAACCCTTCCGCCTCAACCTGCGGACGTTGAGCCTGTTTTCCATCAATTTGTGATTTGCCACCCCAAGCGGGATGCGCTTCGCGAGCACCTTCGGGTGCAAGGGATTCATACATCCATCCATTACTCGTATCCGGTACACCTGCAGCCCGGATATGTAAACTTGGGCTTGGGTCGTGGAAGCCTGCCCAACTCTGAGCAAGCGGCGGACGAAGTCCTATCCCTGCCCATGTACCCTGAGCTGACTGAGGAAGAAGTGCGGCAAGTAGCACAGGCTTGCCTTGATTTTTCCTGATCTGATAGGATTTGCGCGGAACTATTAACAAGCTGGGGGTAAAGAACAGTAGCAGTCGCTGTTAAGCCAAAAATCGTGACAAAAGCAACTATGAGATTTTGACCGGCTGTGGAATAATTTAACGTATCAAATTTCCGGAGGTTATATGGCTAAGTTCACACGTGAAGATGCTCTTGAATATCATCGTTTGAAAGGCAAGCCCGGCAAGGTGGCGATCGTCCCCACCAAACCGATGGACACCCAGCGCGACCTGAGTTTGGCATATTCGCCGGGTGTAGCCGAGCCGGTGCTTGAGATCGAAAAAAATCCCAGTGACGCGTATGAGTACACATCCAAAGGCAACCTTGTGGCTGTGATCTCCAACGGAACCGCCATCCTCGGTCTCGGTGACCGCGGCGCGCTGGCAAGCAAGCCCGTGATGGAAGGCAAAGGCGTTCTCTTTAAGAAATTTGCCGATATTGATGTTTTTGATATCGAACTGAATTCACACGACCCGGATGAGATCATCAAGGTCGTTGCGGCTATTTCCCCGACCTTTGGCGGGATCAACCTCGAAGACATCAAAGCTCCCGAATGTTTTTATATTGAAGAAGAACTAAAGAAGATGTTGGATATCCCCGTCTTTCATGATGACCAACATGGCACGGCAATCATTTCCTCGGCGGGTTTGGCGAATGCGTTGGAAATTGTCGGCAAGAAACATGAAGAGATTCGCATTGTGATCTCTGGCGCGGGCGCTTCGGCGATTTCCTGTGCGGAGTTGGCGATTCGCTGGGGTGTGAAGCGTGAGAACATCATGCTGTGCGACAGTAAGGGCGTGGTTTACAAGGGACGCAAAGAAGGTATGAATAAATATAAGGAACGCTTCCTTGTTGACACCGATGCACGGACTCTCTCTGATGCCTTGCGCGGCGCGGACGTTTTCTACGGTTTGTCTGTGGCAAATGTGATGACGCCGGATATGGTCAAGAGTATGGCTCCAGACCCGATTATTTTTGCGATGGCGAACCCTGATCCGGAGATCCGCCCGGAATTGGCGAAGGAAGCGCGCAAAGATGTCATCATCGCGACGGGTCGTTCGGACTATGCCAATCAGGTCAATAACGTGTTGGGCTTCCCGTTTATCTTCCGCGGGGCGTTGGATGTGCGAGCCAAGCAAATTAACGAAGATATGAAATTTGCCGCGTCGAAGGCGCTGTCGGCGTTGGCAAAGGAAGATGTGCCTGATTCAGTTATCCGCGCGTATGGAGGCGAGCCGATCAAGTTTGGGCGTGAGTACATTATTCCAACTCCGCTTGATCCGCGTGTGTTGCTGTGGGAAGCTCCCGCCGTGGCTGAGATGGCAATGAAGACTGGTATGGCACGCAAGACGATTGATATTGACGAGTATCGCGAGCAGTTGGCGTTCCGTCAGGGCAAGGGTGAGCGGATTCGTTACTTCTTCCAGAACAAGGCGCGTTCTTCCGGTGGGACGAAACGTGTGGCGTTCGCTGAAGGTGAAGAGCAGAAGATCATCCGCGCGGCGTATCAGATTCAGGAAGAGGGCATTGCTACCCCGGTGTTGATCGGACGCAAGGCTGTGATCGAGAATGAACTCAAGGCGCTCAGTTTTGATTACAAGCCGGAGATCGTGGACCCGGACACTTTTGAAAAACTGGACGCGTATGCCAAGTCTTTCTATGAATTGCGCCAACGCAAAGGCATGACCGCGGGTGACTCGCTTAAGAAGGTGCGCGATGTGAACGTGCTTGGTTCGATGATGGTGAAGATGGGCGATGCCGATGCCTTCGTTTCTGGCTTGACCTATGATTATCCTGAGGTCATTCGACCGGCGCTGCAGGTCCATCATACGGCGAAAGGTGTTGCGCGTGCGGCGGGTGTGTACATCATGATCGTGGAAGACAAGGTCTTCCTCTTCACCGATGCGACCGTGAACATTGACCCAACCGCAGACGACCTGGCGGAAATCGCCATCCTGGCGGCGGATTATGCCAAGAAGATCGAGCTCGACCCGCATGTAGCGTTCCTTTCGTTCTCCAACTTTGGCTCAACCCCACATCCGCTTTCGGATAAAGTCCGCAAGGCGGTGCAAATGGTCAAGTCTCGCCGACCTGACCTGCACGTGGACGGTGAAATGCAGGCAGATACGGCAGTGGTGCCTGAGATCGCTGAAGAACGCTATCCGTTCAGCGCGGTCAAGGATGCGAATGTGTTGGTCTTCCCGTCTCTTGAATCTGCAAATATCGCTTACAAATTATTGGCACGCCTCGGCAATGCCAAAGCGATTGGACCCATTTTGCTCGGCGTTGGCGCTCCAGTGCATGTTCTGCAAACCGGTGATGACGTCAACGCCATTGTGCAGATTGCTTCTGTCGCTGTGATGGATGCGATGGGTAGGTAGTTTCGTCGTCGAATAGTCAAGTAGTTGAGTAGTTAAAACCCTGGGTGCTGAAAAGCCCAGGGTTTTTCCATTGTCGACGGTCTATCGTCCATCGTCTTGAAAGGTATAATTCCAAACAACTTCAACCCAAGGAACAATTTGTGAACGATCTCGAATCTATTGCACGAAAAATCACCGGTGTTTTGTTTGCCCAACAATCGCTTGCCTCTGCTGGGTTTATCGCCGCAGCAACGCTTAACTCCATTGTAGGAAAAGAACTCAGCCATAACTCCAGCTGGGCTGGCGTACCCACGGCAGTTTACTTGCTGGCGGGAGCATTCTCCGCGTTTATGTGGGGATACGTCTACGACGCCATTGGCAGACGTAAGGGATTATCCATCGGGCTTACCGCAGGTGTCTTCGGTTCCAGTGTCACTTTCTATGCGATTGCCATCCATTCCTTTGCGGTATTTATGGGCGGCATGATCCTGATGGGCATTGCCAACTCAGCCGTGCAACTCGGTCGTTTTGCAGCAGCAGAAGTGAACAAGCCCGAACATCGCGGGCAAGCCATTTCAAACGTCGTCATCGGCGGGACGGTCGGCTCGGTCATTGGTCCGTTCGTAGCGGGACCCGCTGGTTCGCTCGTCGGCTCGTGGGGCATAGACGAATTGGCGGGTGCATACATGGTGGCGGCGGTTCTCTTTGCCATTGGTGCAGTCGTTGTCTTCACCAGCCTAAAACCTGATCCGCGTGAGATCGGCAAACAAATCGCCGAACAATTCCCTGAAACCATCATCAAACACAAACATGTGCGACCCTTGCTTGAAATTTTCCGTCAACCTGCTGCCCTTGTCGCATTGCTGAGCATGGTGCTCGGTCAAATGGTGATGGTGCTGGTCATGGTCATCACATCTCTGCACATGCGTGGACATAACCACGGTCTCTCTGATATTTCGGCAGTCATCGCATCGCACACCTTTGGCATGTATGCCTTCTCCATTATTTCTGGTCGTTTAGCAGATCGATGGGGGCGAGGTGTTGTCATTTTGATCGGTTCTGCCACTTTGGTTGTGGCGTGTATCGCGGCTACCATTTCCCCCGATGTTCTTCCCCTGGGCGTAGCATTGTTCTTGCTCGGCTTGGGCTGGAATTTCTGTTTCGTCGGCGGCTCGACCTTGCTCGCCGACCAACTCTCCCCAGCCGAACGTGCCCGCACACAAGGCTTCAATGATCTGCTCGTTGGTCTCGCTTCTGCACTCGGCAGTTTAGAAAGTGGATTCATCTTCGCCTCGCTTGGCTATAACATGATGGCATATGTCAGCGCGGCAGTGGCATTGATTCCGCTTGTGGTTGTTATGGTTTGGATGGTTCGAACTCCCGCAAAACCTGCCCCTATTTAATGAACACTCTTCTCGGTTCACGTACGAAACTATTTTTCCTGTTCTTTGCATTCGGCGCAGGGCTCACCTTTGCCATTGGTTGGCTCACCCAATTCCACGCGCTGAGCAACGACTATTGGAATATCCTTTACTACGGGCGTAATATGACTTTGGCACAGCCTGAGTCTTTGTATAACGGATTCTATCCCTTCGGATACGCCTTCCTCATCGGACAGATGCCCTTCACCTATGTACTTCCGCTTTCGTATCTCTTGAACGCGCTTCTTTCCGGGCTGTTCATTGCCTCTGTTTCGACGCTTGTCGCCTACACTGATTCCATTCCCGCCACTATCGTTGCGTTCTATTCTTCTATTGTCGCTCCGTTCGTTTTTCAAAACGCCAACACCCTTAGTCCCGATATTGGCGCGGCGGCATTTACTGCTTTCGCTGTTTTTTTGTTATGCCAAAGCTGGTTTGATAAATACCAACAAGAGTTATCTAATGCTCAATTAATTCTTGTCGGCGTCTCACTAGGGCTATCCTTCTTATGGCGCACACATGCCGCGGTTTCCATCGTTGCCATCCTCGCCGGATATGTTCTTCTAAAAGGGATTCGTCCTCTCCGCCCGCTGCTTGTCCTATCTGGTTCACTTGCGTTGACGGCTGGTTTACAAGTCATCGTCAACCTCATCTCTGGGCATGCTCCGTTAGAGACCGGGCAAGCCTTCAATTTATATAAATTCTTTAATGGGGTCGATTGGACCTATCCCCCCACTCCTGAAGATATCGCGGGCTTCTCTCTATTCAAGACCATCACCGAAGACCCCATCCGCGCATGGAACTACTATCAGCCATTTTTCTTTTATTTTGTTTCACACGTTTGGGCGGCTGTCATCACCTTCCTCCTCTCACCCAAGGGACGCTTCGCCCGCTTCTCTCAATTCGCCTTCATCTTTATTTTTCTATATGCCATTCCCATTTCCCTGAGTGATAGCGCCCGGTCGCCGGTGATCTTAATGAGCGTCTATATACCTTCAGTGGCGGTTTTGCTGGCAGCCTTGGTAGACATCGCAAAGAAACATCTTCCTGCCATTCGCTGGGTTGAACCGGCCGTGACTGTTGCCTTCATCGCGCTTGGGTTTCAAATTTTTTACAGTTGGGCTGTGTATGATATCGGCTTGATTCGCGCGGCAGTTGCTGAACGCAACGTACTTTCCGTGATCGAGCAGACCTTGTTAAACAACGGCATGACTTCTCCTGCCGAGGTCTTCGCAGACCGTTATGATTTTTACACCCCCAATACCATGCCCTATCGCTCGCGTCAGTTCGGTAATTGGTCGGCAGGCTGGGTGTGGGGCTACGCCGAAGAATTCCCCGCCCTCCCCAATGATTCTTGGGATGCCTTCGCCCAAGCCAGTCGCGAACAGGGGATTCGCTTCCTCGTCCTTTCGCAGAACAGTCACTATCGCGGCGACATCTTCCCGCCGATCTACAAGGAAGAGGTGGATATCGAAGCTTTGGGGTTAAGATTCATCGGTCAGCGGGGAAAGATGCGCATTTACGAATTTAAATAAAAGCCGGGAATCAAAAAGAGTCTGCGGGAGCGTATCCCACAGACTCTTTTGATTTACTTTCTGCCTTTTCCTGTCCGAACCCCAGCTGACTTCAAGGATTTCCCGGCAGATGCCGCGCCGCTGGTTTTTGCAGATTTTACTGCTCGTCCGCCTAACTGCGAGCCGAACATGGTCAGTGCCGTACTAAGCGCCTTTTCCGAGTCTGCTTCGCTCATGCCTGTGCGTTGAGAAACTTCTCTGATCATACCGCTTTGGTTAAGCACATTGGAATTTATGTTTCCCGAGTTCATCTGCGAGAGCATGTCATCGAGATCAAAGGAGTTGGAGTCTCTGCCCGAAGTGGGATGGTGCGACAGAAGTTTATGCGCCACCAACGAAACGACGATCATCGCGATCTCAGGCGGGACGTTGATCTTCTTGGCAAGCTGCGCCACGAAAGGCTGGAGTAACATCATCAGCGGATCATTCCCCGCCGCTGCCTGATTCATCGACCCAGCTTGGTTGCCGCCCATGACCATTTCCAACATGCCCATCATGTCGCCTAGCCCGCCTTGTTGGTTGGCGCCTTGAGTTGGCTGTTGCCCGCCCAGCAACCCTCCAATGAGGTCTGCCATGGGGTCTGAACTCTGGCTTGATGAATTTCCCTGCTGGCGTGAATTGACAAGTACCTTGAGGATATCTTCCATTGACATAAGTTTTCTCCTTGTTAAAAAAATAAGCGCGACGGGAATCGTCGCGCCTATAACCTTTATTCTGACTTGCTTTCGGAACTGCTCTTGGAAGAGCTTGTGTCACCCGAAGGCGATTTATGGTCTGTTGCGTAGAACCCCGATCCCTTGAAAATGACCTTGGTAGGGGTAATGACCTTCTTCAATGCCTTCTTACGGCATTCAGGGCAGGTCTTTAACGGATCATCGGTGAAGGATTGTTGTTTTTCAAACTGAATTCCACAATTCTCACAACGATAGGTATAAACGGGCATACGATCTCTCCTTGCTTTCTTGCTTAATATTTCTTGGATACAACTGCGGCATTATAGCCCGCTTGGTGGGGCATGACAAGTCTTCAGAAACGGCATGTTATAATTTTCTTATAATCCACCGACCTGATACGACATTTGGATGCAAGTCAATGGGAAAAGTTACAGGAGGGTGCTTTGGAGAAGTTATGCTGAAAATCGAGATTGTTTACTGTGCAGTCTGACATTACACCAACCGGGCCGTGAGCCTGGCGCAGGAATTGTTGAAAGATTACGAGCACGTCATCGAATCGGTGGCACTCATTCCCTTGGACGAGGGCAGGTTCGAGGTCAGCGTGAACGGGGAGTTGGTCTACTCCAAATTGCAGACCAAACGTCACGCTGAAGCGGGCGAAATTTTGGGGCTTATCTCGAAGATGGTTGATTAAATTTTAGTAGGGGCGACCCTAGCGGTCGCCCTTACGATTAAACGAGGCATACGAATGGCAAAAAAAGGAAGAGTATTTTCAGGTGCGCGCCCCACGGGTAGACAGCATTTGGGGAATTATCTCGGCGCAATTGAGAATTATGTGGCATTGCAAACAGATTATGAATGCGTCTACTGCATTGTGGACGTCCACGCGTTGACCACTGTAGAAACCACGCAAGAGCTGAAACAGAATACGTTTGAAATGGCGCTCGATTGGCTTGCCGCTGGCATTCGCCCGGAAGATTCGATCTTGTTTGTGCAGTCACATGTACCCGAAGTGATGGAATTGCACACCTATCTTTCCATGGTCACACCGCTTGGTAAACTGACCGACCTTCCGACCTTCAAAGAGAAGATCCGCCAGCAGCCGGAGAATGTTAATTACGGTTTGCTCGGTTATCCCGTGTTGATGACTGCCGATATTGTTTTGTATAAGACGGATATCGTTCCCGTCGGCATTGATCAGGCGCCGCACATCGAATTTGCGCGCGAGACAGTCCGCTCATTCAACTATCGCTTCAACACGAAAGCCTTGATCGAGCCGCAGGTCAAGCATACCGAAATAAAGAAAGTCGTCGGAATCGACGGCAAAGACAAGATGAGCAAGAGCTTGAATAATCACATCGAGCTTGCCATCACTCCTGAAGAGACCACCAAACGCGTCCGCGAAATGGTCACCGACCCGGCACGTATGCGCAAGACCGACCCCGGCAACCCGGATGTCTGCAACGTGTTCACCATGCACAAGATCTTCTCTCCGCAAGAAGAAGTGGATATGATCAACACCGAATGCCGCAAAGCCGGTATCGGCTGCGTGGATTGCAAACTGCGTTTCGCAGCAAACCTCAACAAGCACCTTGAACCCTTCCGTGCCAAACGTGCCGAATTTGAATCCAAACCCGCCGAAGTGCAAGATATTCTCAACGACGGCGGCAAGCGCGCCCGCGCCATCGCAAAAGAGACCATGAGCGAAGTCCGCGAGGCGATGAAGTTACCGTAAAAAGCAGTAGACAAGTACACAAGTAAAAAGGTACGGTTACCTGACTACTTGTGTACTTGTTTCCTTGTATACCTGTCCCATGCGCCTCCTCATCCAACGAGTTTCCCAAGCCAGTGTCACCGTAGAACAGCAGACCATTTCCAGCATCGGAAAAGGTCTGTTGATTTTATTGGGCATTGGTCACGGGGATGGGGAAGAGCAGGTGCAATTCCTTGCCGAGAAGACCGCCAACCTGCGCATCTTCGAAGATGAACAAGGAAAGACTAATCTTTCTGTGCTGGATGTAAAAGGCGAAGCCATTGTCGTTTCGCAATTTACCTTATATGCAAATGCCAGCAAAGGACGCCGCCCTTCTTTTATAGAAGCCGCCCTGCCCGAAGTCGCCGAGCCGCTTGTAACTCGGTTTGTCGAACAGCTGCGCTCACACGGTGTTCCCACTCAAACGGGGAAATTTGGTGCTCATATGGAAGTTGAAATTCACAACGACGGACCCGTCACCATCTGGCTGGAGAAATAGAATGAAACGCCCCAATTTCCTGCAACGCGGATTGCACCGCCTTTTGATGATCAAGCCCGTCACTGCCTTTTTTGCCACCCGCACCCATATTCTGGATCGTTTTATCCTCAAATTGACCGGCGGCAAACATACTCTCACCGAGCTTCTAGG
>JBDKJK010000339.1:0-3437 GCA_039796675.1 Chloroflexota bacterium | reverse complement strand
AGCTCCATGCGTGCCAAGCCCAAATAAGCGGGGGCAAAATCTGGGTCAATGTCGATGGCTTTGTTATAGTAACTTCGGGCGCTGCCTGTATCGCCCTTGAAGCGATACGCTTCACCGATGTAGTATGGAATATCGGGAGATTCGGGTTCAAGCGGTTCGAGCAAGAGCATATTATCGATGAACACATCCCACTCACCTTTTTCATAGGCATCCATCGCAATACGGAATTGATCCACCGAGCTGACCGAACGCGGCGTGTTCACATACAACGCGGTCGGAGTATAGGTGGCAGCTAAAAATGCAGAAAGCGGGGTGGGACCCACAAAGACCTGGGTGGGAACCGCCGTTGCGCCGAAAATGGTGGGGGTTGCTGTAAATGTAGGCGAAGGTCCGGCTGTGCTTGTAGGAGCAAGTTGGATCGTTCCAAGACGAGGGAGGATCAACCCAAAGAAGATCAACGCACACATGCCAATGCCGATCACCGTTAGGCTGCCTAGGCGCATCACCGGGCTTTTCAACATGGCACGCAAGCCGCGTTCCTTGGGCTTTTCATGCGCAAGCAGAAGTTTCTCTTCCCATGCGCGCGGACGGTTCATAGGGAAGGGTTGAATGGTTTCGTCGGGAGGTAAGGCTCCGAGCAGAATCAAGCCGCGTTTGGCGGTTGAATTTTCCGGGTCTAGTTTGAGCGCGGTTTGCAGGCAGTAAATCCGCTCTTTGGGAGCTTCTACTGAGGCGCTCAACCAGATCCAATAGGTGGCGTTATTCTGATTGGTTTTAAGCAGGAGGGTCAGCAATTCCTTGGCGCGCGGTTTATCGCCGTTGCGTAAGGCATTCACTGCATCCTGAAAAATGGTGTCGTTGTTTTGCTCTCGGAGTTCGCCGGTCATGCAACCATTTTAATTCAATTCATGGAATTCTTCGACCTGATATATATAAACTTGCAATTTTGTCTCCCGCCAAAGATTCGCCTGTTCCCCAATCTTATAGCATAGCTCTTCAAGGAATTCGACCGGGTCGGGGATCTTCTCCCAGACCTGCGGCAGGAAGGTGGCTCTACGATGCCCATGCCGCAGGATCACGCCATCCACATGTGGGCGGAGTTTTTTCAACAGATCATCCGCGTTTGCATATTCCAATTCTTTAGGAGAAGTCAGCCGCGAGACTTCGATATGAATGCGGCTCAATTCGTTTTCGCTGAGGGGTGGAAAGCGCGGGTCTTTCAAAGCGGCGGCAATGGCATGTTCGCGCACATCTTCGCTCAAGGGCTGGTATGCCTCCAATGCGCCGATGCATCCGCGCAGCTTGCCGTGAATGGTCAATGTGACAAAAGATGCGCCGTTCTCTCGCAGAGCAGGTGTCAGCGCTTCTTTATCAACGGGCGGCAGGGCTAGTCCGCGCACTGCGGTTTCAATCGCCTCACGTGCCAGGCGCAGAAGGGTTTGTTTTTCCCCATCCGTTAATGAGTCTGACATGTTGCCCTCCGATCAAGTGCATTTTCACCGCTAAGGGCGCTAAGAACGCTAATTTTTTATTTCGCGCACTTCGTGTGCTGGTGATTAACTTATTTTTTCAATGGAGACAACTTCCAATAGTCGCGGTTGTGATAGAGCAAGGGGTCTCCACTGCCGGTTCCTTGCGCGGCGACAACTTCTGAAATGAAAAGCGTGTTCATACCCGCGTCATACGTTTGCAGAACGCGGCAATCCATCCAAGACAATCCGCCCACGATCAAGGGCGAGCCAGTCACAAGAGTTTCTATTTTCAGGGAGGCGAAACGATCCTGTATGTCGGGCATACGCCCAGCGAACAAATCTGAAACTGAAGTCTGGTCCGCCGCAAGGATGGTCAGCCCGAAGGCGCGTGACTTCATCACCAATTCATGCGTACGCGTATTTTGTTGCAACGAGATCGTGATCAACGCCGGGTTGAGCGAAATGGACGTAAATGAGTTGACGGTCATGCCATGCCGTTCATTTTCATACACGGCGGTCACAACCGTCACACCTGCCGACCAGGCACGCATGGCAGATCGCAGGTTTTCAGGGTCAAGGGTCATAACGGGATATATCTCCATTCAAATTCATCATAATTGCCGGTTTGGGGCAAGTCAAGGCAGTACATGTACATCCTTGATTCAATAGGATGAAGAAACCTTACCTTCAGCATAACCGGTTTTATAATCGACCGCCGACCACGGACGACAGACCGCTGTCGGCGGTCGAAAATTGGTAATTCTACATACGCCTCGACCTTAATTTGTATTTATCCTTGCATGGTACACTCACCCGCATGTCACCAAAAGTCAGAAACATTCTCCTCGGGCTGGCAGGCATGCTCCTGCTGGCTGTATTGGTCTATCAAATCCCCGCTGTAAAATCACGCCTCGGTTGGCGTTTGGAAGTCTTTCAGATCTATGTGAAAAATGTCGTCGACCCGATCGGTCCCGTACCTACCGCTCTGCCGGTTACCCCTATCCCTGCCACGCCCACCATCGCGAGCACGAATACTACCGTTGTTCAATCCATTCCAAGTGTCACACCCACATCAACCTTCGCGCCGCTTCCCGCACAGGCAATCATCAAGTCACCAGCGTATGAAAAACAAACCGCCAACAATTGCGGTCCCGCCACCCTCTCGATGGCATTGCATCTTTATGGCTGGGAAGGGACTCAGGCAGATATCTCGAACCTGATCAAACCCGTCTCTGGCGACCGTAACGTCAACCCCGAAGAACTGCGTTACTACATCCGCACCCAGGCAGGCTGGCTCAACCTCGAATACCGCGTAGGCGGAAGTATCGAAACCCTCAAACGACTGCTCGCCGCAAATTACCCGGTCATTGTTGAAACGGTCACATCGCTAAATCCAGCCGATGCGCTGGGTCCTACCGATGATCTCTGGGCGGCGCATTATCTGCTCATCACCGCCTATGATGACTCCAAACAAGAATTCACCATCCAAGATTCCTATCACGGACCCGACCTGACCCTTTCCTACGCCCAACTCGAACAGGATTGGAAACCCTTCAACAACGTTTATCTTTTGATGTACTTCCCGCAATTCGAAGAGGAAGTAAAAACGTTGCTCGGCTCAGACTGGGACCCGAACCTGAATCGCCAGCGAGTCCTTTCCGCCACTGAAGCCGCCACCACCGACCCCAATGCCGACGCCTTCGACTGGTTCAACTACGGCAGCAACCTCGTCTACTTCGAACGCTACGAAGAAGCCGCCCTCGCCTACGACAAAGCCCGCGAACTCGATCTGCCTCTGCGCATGTTCCGTTATCAATTTGGTCCCTTCCTTGCCTACTTCCACTCCAGCCGCAATGAAGACCTGCTCACACTCACCAACTACGCACTCGATGTAACCGAAATGTCGGAAGAAGCCTGGCTGTGGTATGGCTACGGTCTCTATCGTGACGGGGATAATACGGGCGC
>JBDKJK010000338.1:0-2527 GCA_039796675.1 Chloroflexota bacterium | reverse complement strand
CCGTCTGCGGTCTGTCGTCGGCGGTCATGTGAGCAGCACTCTCCAATGTTCGTACAGATGTCGTTCCAACCGCAACCACTCGTCCCCCATTGCGCTTGGTCTCGTTAATTAAATCCGCTGTTCCCTGTGGCAATTCGCACCACTCAGAATGGATCTTATGCTCTTCCGGATTGTCCTCATTCACGGGAGCAAAAGTGTCCAAGCCGACATGCAAAGTGACATACGCCACCTTCACGCCCATTGCCTTGATCTCATCCAATAATTGCGGCGTGAAGTGAAGTCCCGCCGTGGGCGCTGCCGCCGAACCCGGTTCTTTGGCGAATACGGTTTGATAACGTTCGGGGTCTCTCAATTTTTCGTGAATATAGGGCGGAAGCGGAACATTCCCCACCTGTGAAAAATATGGCTCAATGGGTTCCGAAAATTTTATTAGTCGTTCCGAACCTTCAAGGATCTCCAAGATTTCAGCCTTGGGTCCATTCTCCACTTGTACCATCTTGCCTACGCGCAGGCCCTTCCCGCCCACCAAGGCTTCCCATGTCAACTCATCACGGCGGCGCAAGAGAAGTAATTCCACTTTGCCACCGGTCTCTTTATGGGCAAAGATACGGGCGGGAATCACACGAGTCTGATTCAAAACCAGCAAATCCCCCGCTTTCAAATAGTCGCGAACATCTCGAAAGATCTTATGTTCGATCTCACCCGTTTCGCGGTGCAAGACCAGCAAACGCGAAGAATCGCGCGGCTCGGCGGGAGTCTGCGCGATGGAGGTTTCAGGGAGGTGGTAGTCGAAGTCGGAGGTTTTCAATTTACTTTTTCAAAAAGCTAGAAATAAGATTTAATACAATCGTCAAAACCACCGACACCAAAATTGAGCTAACCACAGGAAAATAGAACGAACCATTCTCCCCTTCGATGCGGATGTCACCGGGAAGGCGCCCAAATGGAATGCCAAATTTGGAAGCCAGAAAAATCCCGCCTCCAATGAGGAAGAGGATAATTCCACCAAGCATGAGGGTGCGGGCAATGGATTCCATAAGTTTATTCCGTCATTGCGAGGGCGATGTTTTTTCGCCCGAAGCAATCCCTGATTAAATTGGGGATTGCTTCGTCACAAAGAGCAAGAGCGCTCCTCGCAATGACATTATAAAAGCCTCTGCTGCCCTTGCTCCGTGTATGTATATCCCAAATGCTCATACGCAGATTTGGTCGCCACACGCCCCTGCGGAGTTCTATCCAGAAAGCCGAGCTGTAAAAGATAGGGCTCAACCACATCCATGATGGTATCTTGCTCTTCACTGATCGAAGCGGCAATGGTATTCAAGCCCACCGGTCCGCCGTTATATTTTTCAATAATAGTTTTCAACACGCGGCGGTCAACATCATCGAGCCCAAGCGGATCAACTTGAAGCAAGTCCAGGGCTTCCTTGGCAACGTTTTGGGTGATGACTCCATCCGCGCGGACCTGGGCAAAATCACGCACGCGGCGCAACAAACGCAACGCAATACGCGGAGTCCCACGTGCGCGCCTCGCCACTTCGCTGATGCCTGATTCATCTGCCTGAACCTTAAGCAACCCTGCCGCCCGCCCGACGATCTGCTTCATGGCTTCGAAATCGTAATAATCCAAACGATAGACTGCGCCGAACCTTGCGCGCAACGGAGCCGTGACGAGAGCGAGTCTGGTCGTGGCACCGACTACAGTAAACCGAGGCAGTTTGAGGCGGATGGAACGAGCCGAGGGTCCTTTTCCAATGACAATATCCAATGCAAAATCTTCCATGGCTGGGTAAAGCACTTCTTCAATAGCACGACCGAGGCGATGCACTTCGTCAATAAAGAGAATATCGCCTGCACGCAAATTTGTGAGAATAGCCGCCAGATCCCCGGCGCGTTCAATGGCGGGACCAGCAGTCACTTTAACATTGACCTCCATCTCATTACCCAGCACATGCGCCAAAGTAGTCTTGCCCAAACCGGGTGGACCATAGAAAAGCACATGATCCAAGGCTTCACCACGCTGTCGTGCTGCTGCAATGAGAATCGACAAATTTTCTTTAACCTGATCTTGTCCGATTAGGTCATTTAGTTTTTGCGGGCGCAGAGCATTGTCTACGCGGTCATCAGGTTTGGCTTCAGGGTCGAGGGGTTTGGATTTTGCCATGCGGGCGATTATACCCTGTGGGCATCTTAACCTGCCGACATGACAGATAACAAAAGCAGGGATGACCCAAAAACAGTCATCCCTGCAAATCTGGAGTTCAAGTTATTCTGCGGCGATGAATACCGTCTCAACCGTCATGCCCCATTTCAATGCAGGGTCTGAGCCATCCACAAGGATGCGGACGGTGTAAAGAATATCGCCGCCTTGTTGAGTGAAAGCATTGCTGATCTCTGTAATGGTTCCGGTCAATTCAAGTTCAGGAAGAGCATCCAAACGCAGAGTTACAAGTTGTCCTTCGCTCAAACTCACCACTTCCAACTCGGTCACATCGGTGGTTTCAACGAACCACTGGCTATAGTCTGC
>JBDKJK010000337.1:0-4817 GCA_039796675.1 Chloroflexota bacterium | reverse complement strand
AGCCTTCCACCATGGCATACCATTCCTGCGGCGTGTTCTTGGCAGGCGAGCCGCCACCTCCGCTCAGAATGGAACCGATGGCATACTTGGTGATGTCGCCGGGTCTGATGCTGCCTTTTTCTACCTGAGTCATCTGCCCGATCTTTTCTTCGAGAGTCATGCGTTTGAGCAGGTCTTCCACACGCACTTCAATGGGTTGAGACGGGTCTGTATACAGAATGGGCGAGGCATCTTCAGTTGCCACTGGCGTAACATCCTCCGCAATAGGCGTGGATGTAGAACCGCTACAAGCGGAAAGTAAGAAGGAAAGAAGAAAGAAGAAAGAAAATAATTTATGCTTCATTGTTATTCCATAAATATCCGGTGGTTGAGTAGGGACGGCGTTCTTCCGTCCCATATCGAAACCACACATTTATATAGTCTATTTCTTAGGGCTTATGCAAAGCCCGAAGAGCAAGCCGCGAATTACGCGAATTTTCACGAAAACTCTTGATCATTCGCGCGAATTCGCGAAATTCGTGGCAAAAGATTTTGATCTGCGTAAGCCCTGTTTCGCTTCACTACTTACCAATTACCGTCCCATCCCGCAATTCCAACACTTCATTCACATACTCATCCACCAGCGGGTCATGTGACACCATCAACATCGTGATCTTGCGTTCCTCCACCAACTCGCGGAAGAACTTCAACAACTCGTGTGTGGTCTTGCTATCCAACTCGCCGGTGGGCTCATCCGCAAGGATCAACTTTGCATCATTTGCCAGCGCGCGCGCAATTGCCACACGCTGCTGCTGCCCGCCAGACATGTCATACGGGCGGTGATCCTTCCATTTGCTTAAGCCCACGATCTCCAAACATTCCAACGTGCGTTTGTGTCGTGCTTCGTATTCGTCGCC
Source organism: Chloroflexota bacterium (assembly GCA_039796675.1). Classification (GTDB taxonomy): domain Bacteria; phylum Chloroflexota; class Anaerolineae; order Anaerolineales; family Villigracilaceae; genus Villigracilis. The sequence goes on along the minus strand of JBDKJK010000337.1, from coordinate 3,921 downwards.
TTTGATACGCAACAACAGCTCAATGTTTTCATACGCCGAAAGCGTGGGCAGCAACCCAAACGATTGAAAGACCAACCCGATCTGGTCACGCCGCCAGGCGGTCAGATCATCGTCGCTCATTTGCATCAGGTCGTGTCCCAGCACATTCACTGTGCCAGACGTGGGCTTATCCAACCCTGCCAGGCAATTCAACAACGTTGTCTTGCCGCTGCCCGAACGTCCCTTCAAGGTCACGAACGCACCAGTCTCCACGCGCAAATTGATTCCGCGCAATGCCGGAATCCCTTCGGCATGATTCTTCGACGGGTACACGCGCCACAAGTCTTTTGTTTCAATGACAAAACTCATCGCCCCAGCCTCTTTCTCATCTCAGACTGAATGCGACCCCATATCTGATTCCACTTCGATGAACCTTGCACAGCCTCTTCCTTTGTCTCAGCCTGTTCGTTGACCATGGGGCTGTGATCTACACTGTGAGCATCGCCCTCCGGCTTGCGGATCAAGATTCCCTCCGCGGTTGTCTCGATGATGACGCGGCGCTTGATGCTGAACTCTTCCAAATATTCACGCGGAATTTGTAAACGCCCTGCCGAATCCAGCACTGCCATTTCCACGAGATGATGTTCATCGCTATCCGCTTTTTGCACGCGGACCGTTTCGCTTGCCAGTTTTCCGTCCCGCACGGCGACGACCCGGTCTACGTGTTTGGCAATGCCTGGGTCGTGCGAGACAATCACCATCGTGAGTCCGAGGCGGGTGTTCAAGTCACGCAATAGGTCGTAGATCGTCTGCGCGGTGGATGTATCCAATTCGCCAGTGGGTTCATCTGCTAGCAGGAGCATGGGGCTGTTGGCGAGCGCAATCGCAATTGCCACACGCTGCTGTTCGCCGCCAGAGAGTTCTTCCAGTTTGTGCCCCATGCGCTCTTTGAGTTTGACAAGTTCCAGCAGTTCCAGCGCGCGCTCGCGGGTAGATGCGCCGACTTGCCCCGAAAGCGTAAGTGGCAGTTCAACATTCTCCACCGCCGTGAGATACGGAATGAGATTGCGCGCGCCATGCTGCCAAATAAAACCAACTTTATCGCGGCGATATTCGTCGAGGGCGCGTTCGCTCAGGCTGCCAAGGTTTTGTTTGCCAACGAGAGCCCGTCCGCCAGTGGGGCGGTCCAAGCCGCCGAGCACATTGAGCAGTGTCGATTTTCCGCTGCCGCTCGCGCCGACAACGCCGATCATCTCGCCATCGCGCACGGTCACATCGAGCCCTTGCAAGGCTTGCACCTCAACCGATTCACCGCCCGGCTGGTTGAGTTGATAGATCTTGACGAGGTTTTCACATTGAATTAGAGGTTGTGAGTTCATAAGTAGTTTTCTGTCATTGCGAGGAGGGTGCTCTTCCCGACGAAGCAATCTCATGATTAAGTCTGAGATTGCTTCGGGCAAAGAACAAGAGCGCCCTCGCAATGACGAGTTACGTCGTCTCTCCCAACTTGATCGCCTGGAAGATCTTCATGCGCGCAAGCAATGCGGACAATGCATACAGTGCGGCGAAGAACAAGGCGGCGAACAGAATGTAGATCTGAATAATGGAGAGCCATGCAATTTCAATTTGAAAGGGCGGATATTGTGATTGCGCACTCGCGCCGATTTGCAGGAAGGGCACGAACAATCGGCTGGCAAAGACGCCCAGTGCAGTACCCACGCCAATGCCGAGTAAAACGAGAAATGCCAGTTCTGCCGCCAATAGAGATTTCATCTGCCCAATGGATAAGCCAATGGCACGCAACATGCCCATCTCGATGAAGCGGCGGCGGAAGGAGAAGAGCGCGTAGAGTAAAAATCCCAGCACGGTGAGCAATGCCGAAGCGACGAAGCCAACCGAAAGCAGACCGAACAAGCCCTGCCGTTCGGGTCGCCTCTGCTCGGCACGAATATTCAACTCCGCCGATGACCATTCGCGGACGATGGTGTTCAGTCCGTTCGGGTTGAGTTTGGTTTGGTCGGCTTGCTGGTCGAGCAGAATGCTGTAGCCGCGCACGGCATAGGCAATCGCTTCGGGGTCGGCATCGCGCGAGGTGGCAAGCCAAACCTGATGCGGATATTCATTGCCTGCCCGCAGGAATAATTCTTCGAGGTTGCCAACCACCAAGGTGCCAGAGTCTGGGTACCAGGTCGGGAAGAGGTCGAACGAGCCGACGATGGTGGCATCCCAGGTGATCGACTCACCTGCAATGCCAGTGGCAATGCCAAGTTTCATTTTGTCGCCGACCTTTAGTTTTTGTTTTTCAAGCAATTGAGTCGGTACCAAAATACCAGTTGGGTTTGCGGCAAGTTGATTCATCAACACGCCCAGTTGTTCATCGGCAAAGTCTCGTTGCCAATAGGCTGCTGAGGGGAAGGTCAGGCGGTCAACGCCGAGGAAGGTCCCTTCAATGGAACCGGCTGTGCCAATAGCAGTGAAGTTATAGCGCCCTACGCGAGTGGCGGCTTCCACGTCTGGGATGCTGAGGTGATCTTCCACGGGAGCGAAGGTGTAGATCGGGTTCGGGCTGTCTTCATTGAAGGTCGTGCCGAACTCATAGATGTTCATGTCTGCGCCGGTTTGATAGCGCATCTGTTTATCGAGTTGACTGTCTAATGTCTTTGCGAGCGATGCGGTGAATGCAGACAAGCCAAGCGTGAGCACAAGCAAGACCAGCGGCGCACTGTAAAAGGCGGGAGTCCGCTCGAGGTAACGAGCTGCCATCAACAAGCCAACGCTTTTGGTGGTGCGAAGCGTCCACGAGAGGAAAGCCATAAAGCGTGGAACAAGCCTGAGCGTGAAAAGAGCGACGGAGAAAATGCCCAAGGCTGGAACCAGCAACAATAGCGGATTCTGTAACGGGTCGGGCAAAGTCTCCGATCCGCTTAATGCTTTTTTACTTTGTTCGGATAACTGCCAAAAACCATAGATGGCAGGGATGAGCAGGAAGACATCGACATAAAATTTTTGCCACCACGGAATGCGGAAGGAACGCGCGCGCTCCTGTTTGTAGGTAACGATGGTGTTCTCTGCTGCGCTGAGGGTTGGCAGCAGAACTTGAATGAGCAAAATGATGCCAATGCCAAGCAGACCGTAGCCGAGCACTTCGGGTGTGATGCTAACGCGTAACCCGCCTGCCGCGCTGAAGTCTAAAAAGCTGCGGGCTTTGCCAATGGAGTGTGTGATCCACACGCCCAAGCCTATGCCGCCTGCCAACGCCACGATGCCAAGCAGAACGCCTTGCATCAGTGACATGCCAATGACTTGTGCAGTGCTCGCGCCGCGGCTGCGCAGGATCGCCATCTCACCACGTTGCTGCCCAACGAACAGACCGGCAACAAGCCCAATGAATGAAAGGATCAAACTTAAGATGGGCACGCTGAACGCAAAGAGCAGATAGGTGAGTGTGGGCGCATTTTGTTGATAACGGTCAAGCGCCTCGAGCGGAGAGGCGACCAGAGTCGTTTTATCCAGCAGGGTTACTGCGCGGCTTTCTACGGCGAGGATGCGTTCTTTCAATATTTCCACATCGTCGGCGTGGAGGTCAGAGCCATCGGCAATGATGCTCCAGGTGACGTTGCGAAGTTCATCGTCCACACGCTCGCTGATGATGCCTTTGTATGACTCTTCATGGACGATGAGCCAGTTGGTTTGGGTCACGCTCCAATAAGGTGCCAGAGAATCAACGGCTCGCCATAAGCCGACGATGACCACGGGGATATTTCCGCTCTCGGTGCGCAGAGTGTAGGTGTCGCCAACTTGTACGCCAAACTCACCTGCAAGGCTTTCATGTGCCATCACTTCAATGGCATCACCATCTTTGAACAGTGAAACGAATGGTTGTGGCGCAGCGCCATTGATGATGGTGATGGTTTCATCTAATGATGTGATGAACGCAAAGCT
>JBDKJK010000336.1:0-4656 GCA_039796675.1 Chloroflexota bacterium | reverse complement strand
TGCACCGAAGTGAAAATATGCCAACGAAGTGACCACACCTAACAGCATGATCGCTCCATTCCCCAGCAATTCGATGGATTGAACATTACGAGCCGCCGCGGCTGCCGGGTCGAAGAAATTGATGGTCGCCATCACCTGTGGGATGAGTGTGCCCGTCAACGCGCCAGCAAGCGTCACCGCTGCACCGGCTCCAACTAGAAATGCCATGGTGATGCGTGCAATGCCTGTAAAGCGCGGCGACATCTTCATCAGAATGAAGGCAAAGCCCAGCCACGGTACCACCAGCAATGCGCCACGGTCATAGGCGGCTGTTTGCAGAATGGTTACAGTGGGCAGGAATAGTTTGGGATAAAGCACCTGCCAGAAAACCACAGAAGCGGCATACCCTGAGGCAACACCTACAAAAAGATACACGGCAATCTTGAATAGGGGATTATCCCCGATGAGATAGCTCAGGATCATGAGGGTAAATAGAAAGCTCAACGCACCGCTGATGAGATCGAGAGAAATGGGCATATTAATTTCCCTTCCTCATCTCGGCACGGTCACGTAGCCCGAGTGCAAGGTTGATCAACCCGCCACCGAGCATAAACATCATCGCAAGCAGCATACCGATGCTGTAGGCATCCCAATAAGCGCGAGCCGTGCCTGGGCGCCCGCTATTGAAATGACGTTCAACCAGCGCACCACCATACAAACCGGAGACCATTCCATTCACCTGCCCTGAGTCAAAATATGGTTGGATCATTGGCGCCGCCTGTGTGCTGGAAACAACCAGAAACGGGACTACACCACGCGCATCTTGCGTCTGCTCTACCCAGGTGCGAGCAGCATCGGCATTGTCGGTGACGAGAATGATGGCGGCAAATTGGTTTAATGCACTCACGCCTTGCAGCGGTTGGAAGGTCCACGCGGGTTGGCTGTAAATATCCAATGGGGCTGCCAGAGACGGGTTCTGTGCAAACGCGCGCACACCCATCTGCCCGCCGGAAAGGTAGCCCAAATTCAAATAGGTGGTCTGGCTTTCGTAGTTGTGAAAAGCCAAAGGTCCAGCCATGAAGCGTTCGGTCAACATCGCTCCTGATTCATTGCTGGCAACGAACGTCAGACGCGGATGTTTCAACAGCAGCATATGATCGAACAAGGGTGCAGCAGCGGCTTCCATCTCACCGGCGCGGGCAGGTTCATAATCCACTGCCACCAACACGGGTGCATTTTCAGGGATGGCTTGCACAATGGCAACTGCATAATCCAATTCTGTTGGCTTCGCCTCAGGCATGGAGAAAATTTGCGTTCGCAAAATCGCTGTACCGAGAGTCACTGCCAACAGAATGAATGCAAGAGACCAACGCAGTACGCGTGAAGAAATAAGCGGCTTTTCAGCAGCAATCGACTCAGGGGCAGCCTCTGCGGCAAGAATCTGCTCAAGAATTTCGGCATGTTTCAATTGCTCATCGCTGGCATTAAGTTTATTGGAATAGGTTTTAGGTTTATTGGTAGGCGAAAAACCAACACCCAAAGGCAACACACCCGAAAGCCCTGCCAATGCGCCGCGTGATTCAAGCGTCAGATCATTCGAGGCTGAAACAATGTTAGACATGCCCTGATCTGATGGGCGCATCGCCTCAACCCACGAAGGTAAGACATTGGGAGAGAGCGCATCCGAACCGGTGATCGGTTCGGGCACCATCGAGGCAGGCGGCGGCTCGTCCATTGCATTCGATAGCCAGTCTGGCATATCGGTGAAAAGCGCTCCATCTCCAGCTTCGTTGCGGAAGATATCTTCAGAAAAAGCAGGCGTGGTTTCAAACGACGCACTACTCTTCGATTCAGGCGTTTCGTTTTTTAACGTTTCAGGGATTCTCGTCGGCTCATCGAAAATCAATGATTGTGGCGCGGCAGCCTTCAACCAATCTGGCATGTCTCCAAGCGCGTCATTTTGCAAGAAGTCAGGCTGAGCGGTAGGGGGCAACGTCTCGGCTTCACTTCCCATCCATCCCAAAGTGGAATCGACCTTTTTGGACGATTCAGATTCCGAGTCGAGCCATGAGGGGATATCGCCAACAGAATCAAACGGCTCAGACGCAGCCGGAACTGATTCATCAAAAGGAGCCGACTCTCCGCCCAAGCTATTCAACCAATCGGGCGTATCAGAAGACACATTGAACGGCTCCGGTTCCTTTGCTTGCGGAGCGGCATTGGCACTCGCCGACATCTGATTCAACCAATCAGGCATATCTGAAGACAAATTAAATGGTTCTGGTTCTTGCGCCTGCGAAGCGGCATTGGAAGAAGTAGAAGAATCACTAAACCAGTCGGAGGCTCCAATAGGTGAAGCAGTCGGCGTCTCAGGTTCTTGCTGTTCCGCATCTGCCGCCATTTGTTTTAACCAATCTGGCGTGTCATTCGTAGAAGCCGGAGCAGAAAAGGGCGCATCATTCGCCGGGGTAAATTGAGCCGGAGGTTGAAAGGACGGCTGGTTTCCACTCGACTCGCGGAACCAATCGGTAAGTTCATCTTTTTCTTCGGTACCAAATTGCGGAGATTGAATCCCTGCCAGCCATGAGGGTACTTCTTCAGCAGATGGGTCTGCCTGTTGAAAATCTTCCTTTGTGCCGGTTTCCACCCAACGTACCCCACTCGGTTCAGTCGTTTCTGGTTGCGCCTTTGGCTTGGGTGCAGAGACCCCTGTGATGTTGGCAAGCCAGTCTGGTACTTCGTCGTCGTCGTTATCGCCAGCTTGAGATTGCAAACCCGCTAAAAAGTCCATATTAGAAGCGGAGGTTTTGGGGCTGGGGGCTGGTGTTTCTTCTTGAGAAGAGTCGCCCAAGTCAGGCTGTTTCGCAGATTCACGCGCATCCCTTAGCCATTGCGGCAGGATGGCTTCAAGTTCACCGGTGTCTCGCACGCCAGGTGCCTGCCCGGGTTGAAATCGGGAGTCATTCGAAAGAGAGCTCTGGCAACGCTGGCAGGTCTTTTGACCAAGCGGGTTTTCCGCACCGCATACAGGGCATTGAATCATGTCAGCCATTTAATTCCCCCCGTATGGGCGGTCCATACCAAAGAGCACGCGTAACCCTGTGGTCAGCGTGCCGAGCGCAACACCGATCAAAATGCCGCGTGCTCCGCCCAATGCCCATATCTGCGAGACCCACGGGCGAATTAACGTTCCGAAAATGGGAACATCGCCAAACGGCAATGTGGCTGAACCCAGGAAAATAAGAGCAGCGGTGATGATAAAGACAATGCCCATCAAGTCTGCGCGGCGGCGAAGGAGGCGAACAGCAGCATATAGCAAAGAAACAGCAAGCAAGCCCATCAATGTCGCTTCGATTGGGATGATGATGCCGTTCAAGACAATTGATTGCAAGATTGGGTTTTGCGGTTTGAGCACAAGCCCCAAGATAAAGGTGATGAGCAACCCCATGATCAGAATGGCACTGTAGATGCTGTCTTTTGCTCGGTGGCGAATTTTATCCGTATGAACCGAAACGAGATTAAAGATACCGATCAGCGCGGTGGTTCCTGCCAGAATGATCGCCCAATCCAAAAGGAGAGCTTGCAGCATAGCCGCCTGCGGGAGGAAGTACCCAAGCAGAACCAAAACGCCGACTGCAATAGCAATAATGGCGGTTAGAACGCGCATTAGAAGACCCTCACAAATTTAAGAGCCGACCCAGCAATCAAAGCAAGAATGATCAACCAGCGGAAAATATCTTGCACGGTCAGGCTGGCAGCATGAGAAGGGTCTAGGTTGAGGTACGCCCCTGCGGCAAAGAGTTCCTCTCCAATCAGCGGTTCTTGCGCACTGGCATACAACACAGCTTGCCCGGCAATGTCATCACTGGCGCCGACGATCGGAACATTGATGTTGTCTGATGCATCAGTAATCAACCCTGCTTCAGGACCGAAATGCCCGATCAAAATATTGGTGGATACGGTTTCATTCTGGGCAATATGCATGGCTCCAGCGGCATAGCTGAAAGGAGTTAAGCCGGTAACTCGTCCTGCCGTATGAATATACGCCTCCCCCACGCCCGCTGCTTGATACCCAGCTTGAAGCGTATCTTGGGTCAACAGCCCCAATGTGGAGTCACCTGACGATGCAACGGACGGCATGTCACTCACTGAGGTACGCTCGGCAATAGTTCGCAAAAGAGCCAGCCCGGCAAACGCCGAGCCGCCACGCGCATCGAGCAAACTTCCATGCCCGAGTGAGATATGAAGGCGCTTGCCATCTTCAATGCTCAGGCCAAGTGCGCGCACAAGCCTTGCAAAAGCGGGGATATCACGCAAATGTGAAGGAGAACGGCGCTTCCATAAGGTAATCACACCCAGTAAAAATGCGGCAGCAACAAGAATGGCAGGTGCGATCATCGATCTGCTCCGATTTGGTTCAAATATGCAGCAAAAGCGCGAGTTTCAGATTCATCTTCCAGTAACCCGGCAAGGGCGGTGAGCGATTCGCTTTTTACAAATCCCCCGCCAAAATAAATCGCCTGCGCCCCGATCAGGGCAAGCGGACTCCCAGCTTCGAGGAACGAGGCGACAAGATCGTGAAGTTGATAACGGCGCAAGGACTTAGCCCAGCGTTGCCAGAATTCGCGCGTTGAATTCATAGTTAATGCGAGTATAGCATAATTTTAATGTAGCCCC
>JBDKJK010000335.1:0-5164 GCA_039796675.1 Chloroflexota bacterium | reverse complement strand
TCCATCCATGGCGCGCGTTTGTCGCTTGGCTTCACATCGGCGGGGTACCAGACTTGAATCATATAGCGGCGAGCCTCATCTTTGCCGGAATAAATCTCCTGGCGGCTCTCATCCACCATTTCATAACTCAGTGTGCCCACGCCAAATTCTCCACTCGGGGTGGGGATGCGCGGAAGCGGTAACAGAATAGGTAGAGCCGTCGAAACAGCAACCAGCACCAAGGTTAAGATCGAGGCGATGGGTTTCCAATCCGTTTGACCATGAAGCTTGATCAAGCTGCTGATACCCAGAAAAGCGATCAACACATAGAGCGGAACCATTTGCCAGCGATACCCTTCGATTGCAAAATGTATCAACGAAATAAGCAAAGTGAATGCAGGCAGAAGGCGCACCCACACGGGGCGGGGGTGTTTCCAAATCAGATAAACGGCGAGCAGAATCGGAATGAGAATTTCAAGAGGGCGCATAAAGTCCTTTCAATTTTGTGTCTGTCATTTTATTTGATTTTGCATAAAATTGGACATCGGAGGAGTCATGTTCCAATTTGCTGTTAGCATTTTTCTTTCTGCTTTTTTACTGTTTCAAGTTCAACCCATGATCGGCAAATTCATCTTACCGTGGTTCGGTGGCACACCAGCCGTATGGTCAACGGCGATGTTGTTTTTTCAATTGTTCCTCACCGGCGGATATGCCTACGCCTACTGGCTGGTGAAACAAAAGCGACAGGGCTGGATTCATGCCGGGCTCTTAACCGTGACGCTTGCGCTTCTGACCGCGCTCGGGCTTGGGTGGCCCTCCCCGGTCACTCCCTCCGCTGAATGGAAACCCGATATCGGCGCAGGCACGCCCATTCCACAATTGTTCCTGTTATTGACGATCTCAGTCGGGCTTCCTTACTTTGTTCTGGCAGCGAATAGCCCGTTGATGCAAGCCTGGTTCAGTGCTTTGTTCCCGAAGAGTTCGTATGCGCGTTTGTATTCGCTTTCGAATATCGGCTCATTACTGGGGCTGTTGGCATATCCTTTGGTGATCGAGCCCTGGCTTTCGTTGCAAACACAAGGCTGGGCATGGTCAATTGGGTTTATCGTTTTTGCTGTTTTAGTCGGTTGGGTGGGGTTGCGTGCGCAAGGTCAACAACGCCCGGTTGAAACGACTGCCGAGGCAGAGTTAAAAACTGAAAGACCTTCTTTTGCCATGCGGGCGTTGTGGGTAATTCTCGGCGCTACGGCTTCAGTTTTTTTGTTGGCAACCACCAATCAGATCACGCAAGAGGTGGCGGTCATTCCATTCTTGTGGATCTTGCCTCTAGCTTTGTATCTTTTGTCTTTCATCCTCGCATTCTCAGATGGACCCTGGGTGCAGAGACGGTTGTATGCGGTCTTATTTGCCCTTGCCAGTTTGGCGGTTTTGTACGTTCTTTCAAATGCAGATACCTTGAATATCTACATTCAGATCGGGGCATATGGCTTTTTGCTTTTTCTGGCTTGTATGATCGCGCATGGCGAGTTATATCTTTTGCGACCCTCTTCAAAATATCTGACTACCTTTTACCTCATGGTTTCGGTGGGCGGGGCGCTGGGTGGCATTTTTGTCAACTTGGTTGCGCCTTTTATTTTTACCGGTTATTGGGAGTTCTACCTGGCTTGGCTGGTTACCTTTGTGATTCTGATTCTCTCTCTGCTCCCGCGCTGGGATAAACCCCAATTCCGTTCGGCGGTTTTATGGGGTTCGTCTATTGTTGCGGTGTTTGCCATTATGGCGGCATTCAACCCGTTCTCCGATGCGCTGGTGGCAGTGCGAAACTTTTATGGGTTGATTCGTGTGAAAGAGTGGAACTCTCTCAGCGGACGTGGTGATGGCTATGTGATGATCCACGGCGTGACCATTCACGGCACCCAGTATCTCGCCCCAGAATGGCGCACTGAGCCGACAATTCACTTCACACGTGAGAGCGGTTTGGGTTTGGTGCTTGAGAATCATCCCAAACAAGGCAATGGTATGCGAATGGGTGTGCTTGGCTTGGGCATTGGTATGATGACTGCCTATGCTGGCGAAGGCGACTCGGTTCGCTATTATGAGATCAACCCGGCAGTGGTGGAATATGCCGAAGGAGCAGGCGGCTATTTCTCCTTTTTATCAGACAGCCCCGCCGATGTGTCTGTCGTTACAGACGATGCTCGCCTCGCGCTCGAGCGTGAACTGGCTGAAGGCAATCCGCAAAACTTTGACGTTTTGATTTTGGATACGTTCAGCAGTGATGCCATTCCTGCTCATCTCATCACAAAGGAGGCGTTTGCCATTTATTTACAGCATATGACGCCAGATGGAATTTTGATTGCACATATTTCCAATCGTCACATCGACTTGCGCCCGGTCTTGTATGGTTTGGCTCAGGAGTTTGGTCTCACAGGTGTAGTCGTGGATACTGGTGGAGAAGATGCGCTGGATTCATATCCCTCACGTTTTGTGATTCTTAGCCCGAACCCGCAGAGTTTGCAGATCCCTGAATTGCAGGCGCGCGCTGTGCCGTTGGATGATTCATACGGCACTGTCCGCTTGTGGACGGATGATTACAGCAATCTGTTCCAGATCTTGAAATAGATAAAAAGAGCCACGCGTAACCGCGTGGCTCTTTTTTATGCAGTTGCCGGAATGTTTTCGCCAGCCTCAAGCTTAGCTTTGCCTTCGCGATATGCCTGCCCGATACTGATATACATAATCAGCACGATATAAAAGGTGATGGCTGGCAGAAGAATAGGAATTAAACATGCCAGAATGAGAGTCGCACCGAGGATCTGAATAATGATTGCCAACGCCATCGAGATCAAGTAGTAGATGGCAAATGCAGCAATGAATCCGCCCATGTTGGCGCGGAAGATCGCCCACCATTCACGGATGCGGAAACCCGCTGAAAACTCATTCTTTTCGATCACATGCATCTCCGCCGCAGGGATGAAAAACGCCGTAACAATCGAAACAGGAATTACCAAACAGAGCGTTAGCAGCATGACTGCCATGAAAATGGCAAAGATGGGTTCGGCGGCAGGGTTGCCTGAATCGGAGGCGAGGAACGGCAACACAAAAGACACGACCATCATCGGCAGGATGAGGATCATGATTGGCAGCGAATAGATGATGCGCACACCGAATACCATGGCACCATCTTTGAACATCCCGCCCCAATCTTCCCATGCCACCATGCGTAGAGATTCACCCTTGAAGACTTGCCGCGCGATCTGAACGGCGTACCCGGTCAACAGAAAATAAGGCAAGATGGGCACAATAAAAGCGGAAATCGAGATCAATGCACCGATCAGAAAATACTTGCGCGAATCGGCATCTTTGAACGGGAAATACAAAAGTTCTTTCAGGTCAATTCCAAAAAACATCATAGCCTCTTTAGTAGATCGCCACACCCAACACAGCCACAAAGTGCGCGGCTGCAGCGAGTAATACAAAAATATGCCAGACTTCGTGGAAGCCGAACACACCCGGTTTGAAATTAAAGATCTTGGTCATATACACGACTGCACCGAGAGTATAGATCACACCGCCGGTGATAAGCCAGGTAAACACCCAAGTGGGTAGGGCCGCCAGCATTTGCCCGCCAGCCAAAACGCTGATCCAGCCCATGAGAATATAGATACTGGCATTCAACCAACGCGGTGCACGGATGTAAAAGATTTTGATGATAATGCCAATGACCGCCAACGACCAGACGATTGAGAGCATGCCCCACTTCCAGAAGCCTTCGAAGGCGTTGATACAGAATGGGGTGTAGGTCCCTGCAATGAGAACAAAGATGGCAGCATGATCAATCTTGCGGAAGATCTCCAGTGCCTTGTCTTTGACCTGTACCATGTGATACGTAGCACTGGCAGAGAACAGGAAGATAAGGCTGACGCCATAAATGGCAAGAGAGATGATCTTGGCAGGGGTGCTCCAGCCAACAATGAGCAGGGCAATCAGCCCGATCACGGCAAGGATCGCTCCACCCCAATGGGTGAGGCTGTTGACAGGTTCACGTAATTTTTTGAGCATGGTTCAATTTTTCCTTTTGCTAAGATCTATGGTTAAGGGTTTATTTCTACGGCTGATGACACCGATCATCAATGCCACGAAAGACCAGAAGAGCCAGATAATTCGGCTGATATATTCAGCATGATAGACAAACGTTACCTTGGCTATTTTGGGCAGGCTTTCAAAATAACGCACCTTTACACCGTTATAGCCTTCCTGGGTTTCGCGTTGAATACCTTCATCCAGCTCAAAGTAAAACCTGTCTTGCCAGGAGATAAAAGAAACTTCTTCACCGCTGGCAGTTGAGAAGGTAACTTGGGCAGTAAAGGGATTATCTGACCTGCCCGAGTCATAAGAGATATTGGTCATGTCGCCGTTTGTTTCTGTGCCGAAAAGATCGAGGGCGATAAACCCGGCAAGCATTCCACAACTGATAAAGGTGGCAATTCCTCCAAGGAGAAAAAAGATCAAACCTATTCGATTGGGGCTCTTTTTACCTTCTGTCTGCTGCATGGGCTTCTCCTATTTCTAACAGCCATTAAATGAATGACCGAATTATAACCAAGGTTTTCATAACATTTCCTTAATCCTTGTTATACTTTTATAAAAATTCAAGAGGATTCATTCATGCATATCCCAAAACTTTATCGTGAAGAAGACCGCACAAGAATTGTCGAATTTCTTAAAGCCAATAGTTTTCCAGCACTTATTTCCTATGACGGGGAGAATCTCATCGCCACGCATTTGCCGGTTGAGATTGTCGAAAACGCAGACGGTTCGTTGACTGTGCTGGGTCACATGTCGCGCGCCAACCCGCAATGGAAGTCGTTTGGCGACCAAGAGGTTCTGCTCATCTTTCAAGGCGCGCATACCTACATCTCGCCGCGTTGGTATAACCACGTCAACGTGCCCACCTGGAATTACATCAACATCCATGTGTATGGCAAGGTTCGCCTATTGGATGGAGAGGAATTGCGCGACCTTCTAAGCCAGTTAGTGAAGAAACATGAAACCGGCACAGGCTACAGTCTGGATGGTCTGCCCGCAGACTTCGTGGAAAAGGAAATGCGTGGGGTGGCAGGGTTCGCTCTCGATGTAACCCGCCTCGACGCCGCCTCGAAACTGAGTCAAAACCGCGACGATG
>JBDKJK010000334.1:0-3636 GCA_039796675.1 Chloroflexota bacterium | reverse complement strand
TGATTCGGGAAGGAAAAAGAATCCGAAGGCGGCATTGGCAAAGGTTAAGAAAGAGGCGACGAGCGCCGGGACGCTGAGTCCGTATCCACTGAGGAGCCCGCCGAGGATGGGACCCGCCATGATGCCCAATCCAAAAGCGAGTTGTGAGTAATTGAGTCCTTTGGCGCGATTTTCGGCAGTGGTGGTGTCGGCAACGTAGGCATGAGCGAGAGTGAGGTTTGAGCCGGTGAGACCATCGATGAAGACTGCCAGAAAAATGAGGGGCAGCGAATTTGCCAAGCCCAGCAAAAGATAGGACGTACCCGTGCCGAGCAGGCAAAGCAGCAAAATGGGTTTGCGCCCGTAACGGTCGGAGAGCGCGCCGAGAATGGGGCCCGAGACGAGTTGAATGGTTGAGTACATCGACATCAATCCACCCGCGATAGCGGCTCCCCCATCCTGTGCTTGCACAAAGAACGGCAGTAAAGGCAGCATGATGCCATAGCCGAGCATGTCTACGAAAACGGAAACGAGGATAATAAAGAAAGAAGTGGGCAAGGTTATTACCTGCAAGCAGAGTAGCCTGCGATTATACATCTCTGTTTCTTAAACACTGCCCGGACGTAAACGTCCGGGCTATTCGTACAAACCCCGCTAAAGCGGGACAGCCGACTTCAGTCGGCTTTGTATGTATAGCGCGGGGGTTGATCCCCGCATGTTTTCATGATTACGGAAACTCCACCACCGAAACCTTCGCACCCGATTGATTGACGACATAGATGACCCCATTGCCAAACGCGATCGCAGTTGGGCGTTTGAAAGGATTATCCGTGGTCTTTTTGCCGCCCAAGCCCCACAAGAACTCTCCGTTGTTATCAAAGACCTGCATACGACCGAGATCGTAGTCAGTGACATACACGTTACCATCTGCATCCACTGCAATCCCTTCAGGCGTGCCAACGAAGCCGATATCTGCGCCCATCTTCCATGCTGTGATGAATGTACCCGTTGCATCGAACTTCTGCACGTATTTGGATTCATAATCGGCAACAAAGATATTACCTTGCAAGTCAACAGCAATTCCTGTGGCGTGCTTAAACTTTCCGCCGCCGCTGCCATCGCCACCGAACTTCATCAGGAAATTGCCGTCATTATCGAACTTCTGCACGAATGGATTGCCATCATCGGTCACGTACACATTACCATCTGCATCTACTGCAATCCCAATGGCGCGCACGAATTGACCATCCTCCGTGCCTTCGCTGCCCCATTGCAAAATATAATTGCCGTCCTTATCGAATTTTTGAACGCGATGATTTTCGTTATCCACCACAAAGACATTGTCAGCGGAGTCGATTGCCAGCCCGCCAAAGCCCAGGGTCTTGAACTCCCCGTCGCCGCTGCCTTTCTTGTCCCATTTGGCGAGCAGGTTGCCATCCACATCGAAGATCAACACGCGATCCTTGCCTGTATCGCTGACATAAATATTCCCAAGCGAATTAACAGCCACCCCATACGGGCTGTTCATGCTGTCTTCAGATAACTTGATCTCAAAGGGTTGTTCAGGAGTCATGGTTGCCTCAATGGTAGGGATTTGGGTTGGCGGCACTGCTGTAGAAGTTGGCACTACTGGTTCTTCAGCCGATCCACATGCCGTTAACAAAACAGCGCTCAAGAATAAAACGGTCAATACTCGTCTCATAGACCTTCCTCCTCAAGAAGTTGGCAGGATTATAGATGTACAGAATGGAAGATACCCCCTACTCAGGGATTGATTCCCCCGCTACTTTTGAAGCATTAAAAGGATTTATCCAAACCGCTCCAAGCGCATCGGACTTAAACTGAAAGCTGGTTGCTGTCCATTGAGCAGTTGACTTACAACCTGACCTGTTCCCGGCGCAAGTGAGAGACCGAGCATGGCATGACCTGTTGCCAGCACAAGGTTGCTATGCTTCGATGACTTGCCAATGATCGGCACACCATCAGGTGTAGTGGGACGTAACCCCGCCCAGGTTTCTTTCACATCCAATGTTTCATCAAGGCGCAGATATTCTCGCGCCGAATTCTCGATACGCCCAATCCACACGGGGTTTGGTTCCATGCTGTAATTGCCCACTTCGAGCCGACCGGTGAAACGCAAGAGTCCAGCCATCGGCGAGACGGCGATTCTTCTTTCACCCAAAATCAAGGCATGGCTCGGCATCGTCTTCGTCGCGGATAGGGTCATACTATATCCACGCGCAGGTTGGATGGGAATATTCAACTTCAGATCTTTAGCAACCGATGGACTCAATGCACCCGCGGCAAGCACAACATGTTCGGCTTCAAAATCTCCAGCAGACGTTTTGACTTTGGTGATCTTGCCGGTCGTGGTTTCAAAACCGGTAACCGATGTATTCTCTAACAACTCCGCCCCCATTGCGCGGATGCGTTCACTCAGCAGTTTGAGAAACACCGCCGGGTTGAGATGTGCATCCCCCGTGAAATGCACGCCGCCAATAACATCATCCACTGCAGCGGGTTCGACTTCGTGAATTTTATTTTTGTCGTACACGCTAACGGGAATGCCATGCTTGTGCATGAACTCGCCTTCGTGCTGTCCCTCGTGGAAGGCTTTCTCGGTTTTGAAAAGATGAAGCAAGCCTTTTTCTTGATAAGCACAATCAAATTTTTCTTCGGCGATGATCTGAGCAAAATTCTTCGCGCTAAGTTGA
The DNA here is from genome assembly GCA_039796675.1 of Chloroflexota bacterium. Taxonomy (GTDB): domain Bacteria; phylum Chloroflexota; class Anaerolineae; order Anaerolineales; family Villigracilaceae; genus Villigracilis. The sequence goes on along the minus strand of JBDKJK010000334.1, from coordinate 943 downwards.
CCAAGTTGATTCAACGGCTCCAGTGAGCGATTTACATTATCTTGGCTACACGCTAGAGTAAAACGCAACAGCCACATCAAATAATTCGGGTCGAGGCTGACCTTCATCCCAAACGGACTGTGTGCCGGGTCGAGCATCCATTTGAGGGCAGAGGTCACCACACCGGGTGCAGCCAGCGGAATGATGTGACTCGGCACGATGTGCCCGGCATTGCCCGAGCCGCTGCCCTTGCCGATCTCTTTCGCGTCGAGCAAAGTTACTTGCCTGCCAGATTTCAAAAGGTAATACGCGCAACTTAAACCTACGGGTCCCCCACCGATGATGAGAATGTCTGTTTTTGTTGTCATTAGGTTTACAACTTTATTTTGGTATTCGTTTGCTTTTGACCCTTACTTTTTGAATCTCGTCTTTTCTCATACGAGATGACATCTTCGATACTCGTGCCATAGATCAAAGACCCTTCATAAATTTGGGTGAAGAACCAAATACGAAACTTAAAGCTTTCAGAAGCCAACATCCAACAAGCAAAAAGTTCTGCCAAAGCAATCAGCAAAAAAGACGAAGTCAGGGTCGTAAAGAAAGCGATCACACTCGCAACCGCCATCAGCAAAAACCCAAAGGCAATATTTCTCAACATAATGCTGTCAGCTTGAAATCGGTCAATGCTTTGTGCGGTTTCATAACTGCGTTGACGAAGAATAATGAGCAGCGCTTCCCAATCTTTTGGCACATACTTTATACCGAGTCGGGGGTATCGCTCTTTGATCATGTTCAAGCTAATGGTTGTAGCCCCCTGTGGGTTTCGAATGCGAAACACAAATTGGAAGAAAAATTTCAACGAGAGCGGGTCAAAGATATGCCCAACGATATACGCCGCAAATAAACCCAAGGCTACCAATCCAAATGCGGGTTCCTGACCTGCTTGGAACAAACTCGTCAGGTT
>JBDKJK010000333.1:0-2513 GCA_039796675.1 Chloroflexota bacterium | reverse complement strand
CATCGTATGGAAGTGATGGCGATTACTGGAGCAAGCCGAATGCTGAGACTGTGTTCGATGCTGTTTACGAGATGATGCATGAAGTTGATCCAAACGCGTATCCGCTTTTCAGTTGACAGTTGGTGGTTGATAGTTGGCAGTGGTGAGGTTTTATGGAAAAAGAAAAAGTTTCGGCAAGGAATTATCGAGAATTGATTGTTTGGCAGGATGCTATTAAGATCGCAAAGGCTGTCTATCAATTGACTGGGAAATTCCCAAAGCAAGAAATGTACGCTTTGGCAGATCAACTCCGTCGCGCTTCAGTCTCGGTTCCATCAAATATAGCTGAAGGTCAGGCAAGGAAATCACCTGGAGACTTCCGACGGTTTTTACACATTGCACTTGGTTCTCTTGCAGAAGTAGATACACAACTGGTCTTGGCTCAGGAATTTGGGTATTTGAGCAAAGAGGATGTTGACCCAATGGACGAGCAAATACAAAATTTACGCAAAAAACTTTACGCTCTCATCAACACACTCCCATCAACCACCAACCGATAACCACCAACTGGAGGAACTCATGGCAACAAAAGTTTTTGTACCCCGGCTCGGCGAAGGCGTGGATGAAGTTACGGTCACAAAATGGCTCAAGCAGGTTGGAGACTCGGTTAATGAGTTGGAGCCTTTGCTTGAAGTGAATACCGATAAAGTGGATACCGAAATCCCTGCTCCGGCAACAGGAACGGTTCTGCAGATCATTGCTCAAGAAGGGACACCTGCAAAAGTAGGAGAGTTACTCGCTGTGATTGGCAAGCCTGGGGAGGCGGTTGATAGTGGGCAGGTGGCAGTTGACAGTGGCAAACCTGCAGCAGTTGCGTCAAAAGTCGAAGGTCAAAAGTCAGAACCCGAACCTGCAACCTTGAACCTGAAACCTTCAACTGAACTAGGTTTCATCTCCCCCGTCGTCGCAAAGATCGCCGCCGAGCATGGCGTGGATTTGACTCAAGTGACAGGCACCGGGCTAAATGGACGGATTACGAAGAATGACGTGTTGAATTATGTGACTTCAGGTCAAAAGTCACAGGTGAAAAGTCAGCCTATGGTCAATCGCCCGCAGGGATCGTCCATCGTCGCAGGTGAAGGCGACCGACTTATAAAACATACATCCATGCGCAAGTCCATTGCACAGCATATGGTCGAGTCTAAGCATACGTCGCCGCATGTGTTGACCGTGATGGAAGCGGATATGTCTCGTGTGGCAAAACATCGCGCTGCGAATAAATCTGCATTTGAACGCGATGGAGTCAACCTCACCTTCACAGCCTACTTCATGATGGCGATCGTAGCAGGGCTGAAAGCCTACCCACAGACCAACTCCTCATGGACAGACGAAGGTCTGCTGGTTCACAAGAATGTCAACTTGGGAATGGCGGTTTCGCTCGGCGAAGATGGTTTGATCGTGCCGGTTATCAAGAAAACAGAAGATTTGTCGCTGTTGGCAATGGCTCGCGCAGTCAATGACCTAGCAAATCGTGCCCGCACAAAGAAGCTGCAACCCGATGAAGTAAAAGGCGGCACATTCACTCTCACAAACCACGGCGTAAGCGGATCGTTGTTCGCTTTCCCGGTCATTAACCAACCGCAAGCTGGTATTCTCGGCGTGGGAGCCATGCAAAAACGCGTAGTGGTAATTGATGACGCTATCGCCATCCGCCCGATGGTGTACATGTCTTTCGTCTTCGATCATCGCATCCTCGACGGCGCTTCCGCAGATTGGTTCCTGGCGAAGGTTAAAGATACGTTGGAGAATTGGGCTTAGTGCTTTGAAAACAAAGACTGGAGTCTTAGAAGCCTATTACGAACAAGGCTGGGAAGGCATGATCGTTTTCAGCTTTATGCCCGATGATGGAAAAGGGTTGAACGACCTGATTCCTTTGCAAAACGGACATCTCTTAACGATCTATGCCGAAGATGAAAAAATTCTCTGGTCTGGAAAGATCCATTTCGTAAAGCGCGGATTTTTCGACAAGCACAAACTCAAAGCCGAAATCTGGTCAGACAGCAAACAAAAAGGCGTTTCCTATGCCGATTGGATGGATTGGTTCTGGCGCAAACCGCCGTTGAAAGCAACACTTGAAATTAAGGATTGAACATGAGCGACAAACAACATGACAAACCTGCGATCAATAAATATGTCCACCCGCCTGTGGTAGCAATGTTCTTTATCATCCTTGCCTTGCTCTTGGGGCTTTTGGTTCCGGTATTGGCTGGCATGTCGCAGTTACTAAAAAATATTGGGTTGGGGGTAACCTTTGTCGGTTTCCTTTTTGGCGTGGGTGCATTTCTAGAATTTCGCAAAGCACGCACAACTCTCGACCCGCATGGGTCGGTCAAAGCCGTGGTGACCGGTGGTATTTATCGTTTCTCGCGCAACCCGATCTATGTAGGGTTTCTCTTCATGGTGATCGGCTTTCCGCTTGCATATGGGTCGCTGTGGGGGTTGGTCGTATCGCCGATGTTCATGTTCGCACTCAC
>JBDKJK010000332.1:0-3342 GCA_039796675.1 Chloroflexota bacterium | reverse complement strand
CGCGGCACGGGCAAGATCAAAGTGGCGAACCAAAAAGGTATTACTGATTTAAACCGTATTGGTCCGAAAGCTATTCCTGAAAATGGTGATATGGACGGGTTGGCAAAGTTTGGTACAGCGGTAGTGGTATTGTTCAACAATACGATTGGTACTCTGCCAACCCGCAACTATAACGAAGGTCAATTCGAAGGTTGTGACCCGATCAGCGGCGAGAAGATGGCTGAGACGGTTTTGAAGGAACGCGATACTTGTTATGCCTGTGTGGTCAAATGCAAACGCGTGGTGGAGATCAAGGATGGTCCGTACAAGGTGGACCCGCGTTATGGTGGACCCGAATACGAAACCCTTGGCACCTTTGGCTCATACTGCGGCGTAGACGATCTTGCTGCTGTTTCACTTGCGAATCAGATTTGTAACGAATATGCAGTGGATACGATTGCTGCTGGTGCGACGATTGCCTTTGCAATGGAGTGCTATGAAAAAGGCATCATCACCAAAGAACAGACCGCCGGTCTTGATCTGAAGTTTGGTAACGCCGAAGCGATGATCGCAGCATTGAACATGCTAGTAAAGGGTGAAGGTGAATTTGGCAAGACTCTTGGTATGGGCTCTGAACGTGCGGCTGCCAAATGGGGCAACGGCGCAGATGAATGTCTCATCACTGTGAAGGGTGCAGAAGCTCCTGCGCACATGCCGCAAGCCAAACGTTCGCTGGCGCTTATTTATGCGGTCAACCCATTTGGTGCCGATCACCAATCCTCTGAACATGATCCCTATTACGAAGAAGGTGTGGGCGATTTTAATCTTGACCGTCTCAAGCAGATTGGGCTGGGTTCGCCACAACCCGCTTATTCACTTACAGAGGAAAAAGTCCGCTTCGCCTACGAAACCGAAGTCTTTTACTCCATGCTCGACTCGGCAGAACTCTGTCAATTTGTTTATGGTCCCACATGGACACTTTACGATGGTGAACAGACCGCACAGATGATCAATGCTGTCACCGGCTGGGATCTAACTGTGAACGATTTGATGGAAGTAGGTCGTCGCCGCCTTGACCTCTTCCGCGTGTTCAATGCCCGCGAAGGGTTGAAGCGCAATGCGGATAAACTGCCCAAGAAGTTCTTCAAGGAATTGAAGGGAAGTGGTCCCACCGCGGGCTTCGCTCTGACTCATGAGGAAGTTGAATCAGCTCTCGATCATTATTACAAGCTGGCAGGTTGGACGAATGACGGAGTTCCCACTATTGAGACGTTGAAAAATCACGATGTAGAGTGGGCGGCGGAGTACCTTCCTGCGTAATACGTGATGCATAATCCGTAATGAACGGGGATGAAGTGATTTTGATCATTTCATCCCCGTTTTGGGCGGAGGATTTTTACGCATTACGAAATACGAATCACTGTATCTCCTTTTGAAAGAAAATCATGAACACTCTCTATCAAGAAAATTTCCCCCACATGACTCCCGCCTGGAGTCGCATTTTCAATTTTGTTGCAGACCGTGCTGAAGGCGCATACATTTACACAGACGATGGCACGAAACTGCTCGATTTCACCAGTGGAATTGGCGTGACAAACACAGGTCACTGTCACCCAAAAGTTGTGGATGCCATCCGCGAGCAAGCAGGCTTGTTCCTGCATGCACAGGCGAACATTGTCATTCACAAGCCCATGCTGCACCTGATTGAAGAATTGCGCAAGATCGTGCCGCCTTCGGTAGACAGCTTCTATTTTGCCAACTCCGGCGCGGAGGCGTTGGAGAACGCCGTCAAAATTGCCAAAGCCGCCACGGGCAGACCCAATGTGATCGTCTTCAATGGTTCCTTCCACGGGCGGACTCATGCCACGATGGCATTGACCACTTCCAAGACCAGTTATCGCACCGGCTTTGCGCCCTTGCCCGGCGGAATTTATGTCTCGCCGTTCCCATATGCCTTCAATATGAAGATGACCGAAGAGCAAGCCAGCCAATATGCCTTAGAGCAATTGGAATATTTGCTCGCCTCACAAACTTCTCCGCGTGATACGGCTGCCATCTTGATCGAGTCTGTTTTAGGCGAAGGTGGTTATATCGTGCCGCCTGCTTCGTTCATGAAGGGCTTGCGTGAGATTTGCGACAAGCACGGCATCATGCTCATCTTCGATGAAGTGCAATCAGGCTTTGGGCGTACGGGCAAGTGGTTTGCTTTGGAGCATTTCGGGGTTGTTCCCGATATCATCACCGCCGCAAAAGGAATCGCCTCCGGCATGCCGCTCTCCGCTGTATTCAGCCGAACAGACATCATGAAGAAGTTGGATGTCGGCTCGATTGGTGGAACCTACGGCGGCAACGCACTCGCCTGCGCGGCAGGAGTCGCTACCATCCATGCGATGCGTGAAGAGAAGATGTTGGAAAATGCCGCAGAGCGCGGAATCCAATTGATGACCGGGTTGCACAAACTGCAAGAAGAATATCCACAGATCGGCGATGTGCGCGGCAAAGGGCTCATGGTTGGCACCGAATTTATGGTGGATGGTAGCCAAGCAAAAGCCAAACCGCTCGTCAAAGAGATCATCCATAAAGCCGAAGAGAAGGGTTTGCTGCTTCTCTCTTGCGGCACCTACGACAACACTCTGCGTTGGATCCCGCCGTTGAATGTGACCTCTGCACAGATCAATGATGGTTTGCGTATTTTCGGCGAAGCATTGAAAGAATCCGCGTAGAGATGACCCTCACGGTCATCCTCTATGTATCATAAAAAAATAGGGACAGGGCTCGCCCCTGTCCCTACGAAAACATCATGACCCAATCTATAGACCGCAACAAACTCACACAACTTCTAAAAAACGAAGAAGAACGTTTCCATAAAAACCATCCTAGATCCTACGAGCTCTATCAACGCGCGCGCAAGTCTTTGCATGGCGGCGTGCCGATGTTATGGATGATCCGCTGGGCGGGTTCTTTCCCCATCTTCGTGAAGAACGCTAAAGGCGCTCACTTCACCGATGTAGACGGTAACGACTACATCGACTTCTGCCTCGGCGATACGGGCGCAATGACAGGTCATGCACCTGAGTCAACTGTCAACGCCATTACCGAGCAAATTCAAAAAGGCATCACTCTCATGCTGCCCTATGAAGATGTCATCTGGGTGGGGGAGGAACTTCAGCGCCGCTTCAAACTTCCATACTGGCAATTCGCTCTCACCGCCACAGACGCGAACCGATTTGCGTTACGTATGGCGCGCCTCATTACTGGGCGTCCAAAAATTTTGGTCTTTAACTATTGCTATCACGGCTCCGTCGACGAAACCTTCATCACGCTCGACGAAGAAGGCACGCCGATCTCACGCCCCAATAACAT
>JBDKJK010000331.1:0-4485 GCA_039796675.1 Chloroflexota bacterium | reverse complement strand
AGAATGCCCGCAAAAAGGTTTCGGCACATTCGGCGTTCTCGCAAATCCCGATTAGACTGTGGAAGCAGTTGGTTGATTTTCTCGGCGAAAAAAATTGGGCAGATGTTTCCAAAGCCGAGCTGCAAAAACTTGCGCAGGAATTGACAGCGGGTGAATACAAAATTCAAGGCAAGGGACAATTCAAAGATGAGTTCGTCACTTGTGGTGGTGTGAGCTTGAAGGAAGTCGATTTCAAGACCATGCAAAGCCGTATCGTAGATGGTCTATACTTCGGTGGCGAAGTGTTAGATATTGACGGCATCACGGGCGGCTTCAACTTCCAAGCCGCGTGGACGACAGGTTGGCTGGCGGGAAGTGCAATGAGCGAATAAAAAGAGGCGATTGCTTTTGCAATCGCCTCTTTTTATTTTACTTTAAGTATTTATCAAGGAAGGAAATCACAAGTTGAATGTTTTCTTCGGTCTCAAACTGTGACCCACCATGACCTGCACCTTCAAGGGAGCTATAAGTCACTTTATCTGCACCAATGACTGCCACTAAAGCATCAGCGAGATTTTTGTTCTGCACAGGAGGGATATTGCAATCTTCCGTACCGTTCTGAATAAAGAAAGGCGCATCATCGGGGGTGATGTAGTTCATTGGGTTGGTCAGAGCAACTTTTTCGGGGACTGTCTGAATCGCTGCACCAACCAGTTTGGACTCAGGTGAACTGGCATCATCGGTGCTAGCTGAACAGCCCGCTTCGGTCAATTGCTCCTGCATCTTCAAAAAGTCAATCGGACCGAACCAATCCACCACAGCCTGTACACAACTGGATTGATCGTTGTTGCCAAGGTCGCCTTCGAGTTCTGCGACGCCACAAGTCGTCCCCAGCAAAGCCACCAGATTTCCACCCGCCGAAGCACCCCATGCGCCGAACTTATCAGGGTTGAGATTATAGGTTGCCGCATTCGCACGCAAGAAGCGGACAGCCGCCTTAGCATCATGGATCTGAGCCGGATATTGCGCTTCACCACTCAGCCGATAGTTGATGCTCGCCACGGCATATCCCGCCGCGAGAAGCTGGTCAACTCCGGTCAGCCCTGCACCATCGGCTTTATCGCCGAACATAAATCCGCCGCCATGCACCATAATCACAACCGGAAAGGGACCAGTTCCTTCGGGAATATACAGATCAAGCTTTTGAGCATCAGAAATATCTGCATAGGCAAGATCGGCATGGGTTGGCGAAACCGAGGCAAATGTTCCAGAACCGCCCGGCATCACGGATAAACCGCCACCGCTGCAAGCCGAAAGACCAACGGCTACAATAGCCATCAAAGCAAAGGGTAAAAATGTATTGTTTTTCATAAACATCTCCATATTTTTTTGATAAGCCAAGTATCGCAAATAGATGTCAAGAAAATCTCAAGCAGACCTGTAAATATTCTTGAGATTCTCTTCAGAATGGCATGGTAGTATCTGAACAATGCACCACCCAAGAGGCAAATATGACACAGAGAATCCTAGTTGTGGATGATGACCGTTCGATCGTAAAAGTTTTATCCTCCTATCTTGAAAAATCTGGTTTTCAAACGCTGCTGGCATACGATGGCGAAACCGCCTTGCATCAACTGCGCCGTGAACGCCCAGACCTTGTGCTTTTGGATCTGATGATGCCCAACCGTGACGGATGGGATGTGACCAAGATCATCCGCAACGACAAGACGTTGGCAGCCACGCCCATCATCATACTTACTGCCCGTGTGGAAGATACTGACAAGATCGTGGGGCTGGAACTGGGCGCCGATGATTACGTCACCAAGCCATTCAATGCGCAAGAAGTTGTAGCGCGGGTTAAGTCTCTGCTAAGGCGAGTGAAATTGGATCAATCTACCGAGGCGCTGCCACATATCTTGACTCATGGAGCACTACAACTTGATCTTGATCGGCGTATTTTGTTGAATAATTCAACGCCCATTGAATTAACCCGCACGGAATTCAATTTACTCGAAGCCTTCTTAACCAACCCCGGCTACACCCTTACCCGTGATGAGTTGTTGGAAAAAGCAATGGGCTACGCCTATGAAGGAATGGGGCGCGCTCTTGATACCCACATCCGCAACCTGCGGCGCAAAATAGAGCCAGACCCTGAAAACCCTACTTACATTCATACCATGTATGGCATAGGTTATAAGTTAAGCGGAGAAATCATATGAATCGTCTTTGGGTTCGACTCAGCCTAATGATCAGTAGTGTTTTATTCTTTATGTTCTTCTTGCAATTTTTGGCAATCTCACTGGATACCCGCGGCACACAATATTCGCCTTCCCTCACCAATGCGCCACCAGAAGAAATTCAGCGGCGTCTGATCGAGTTCATGGTTCTTTCTTTTATAGTAGGAACAGTTGGCGGTGTGATCATTGCACAAGTCGTAAGTAACCCGCTGAATAAACTGGCTCAAGCCGTGCAACGTATTGGTCAAGGCGAGTTGAATGTACGCGTTCCCATAAATGGAAGCCAGGAAATAATGGATCTGGCGCAAGCATTTAATCAAATGGCAGTTGACCTTCAGCGCTCGCAAGAAGCGCGTCGCAATCTTGTTGCAGATGTCTCTCACGAGTTGCGCACCCCGCTCACGGTGTTGGAAGGGAATCTGCGCGCCGTGCTCGACCATGTGTATACCCTTGATGAAACCGAAGTGGCAAATCTCTACGAGCAAACGCGGCACTTAACTCGGCTGGTGAATGACCTACGTGAAATTTCTCTGGCAGAAGCCGGGCAAATGACTCTGGAAAGAACAACCATCGATTTCAACCTACTCATTACCGACACCTTGCAAGCTCTCGAACCACTCTCCGCTGAAAAACAAATTCAAATGGAATACGAATCAACTTCCTCGTTGGAAGGAAGCGTGGACGGAATCCGCATTCGGCAGGTGTTGTTCAATCTCATTGGCAATGCCATTCGTCACACTCCACAAAATGGAAAAATCATCGTGCAAGCAAAACAGGATTCGACTGGGATCCACGTACGCATTCAGGATTCGGGCGACGGTCTGACTCAGGAGGAGCTTGCTTCGGTCTTCGACAGGTTTTACCGCGCCGATAAATCTCGCAGCCGCGAAACTGGCGGCACCGGCTTGGGGCTTTCGATTGCCAAAGCCATTGTAGAAGCCCATGGCGGAACGATTCGAGCAAAAAGTAAGGGGTTTGGGAAAGGCTGTACATTTTTATTTATGATTCCATCCTGATTTTTTCATTGACCCACAGACCATCATCCCGTAAAATCTCCACTCAGAAATTATATATAATTTGAAGAGGTTATACGCAATGGCAAAATATCGGGTGATGTATTGGAAAGACATCCCACAATCGTTCACCGTGGAAGCGGATGGACAGACTGTAAAGAAGGAACTTTCGCAGAAGGTTCAGAATAAGATCGACGCATATGCGATGGCAATCGGAGCAACCTCCACAACGGATTATGCCAAGCAATACAAACGCGGACAGTGGATCGAACGCGAAGGCTCAGCCGAAGAATTAGCTGAGGCGCTGCTGGCAGAGTTGGAAGCAGAAGCGGCGAAGGTTGAGATTCCGAAACGAGAAAAGGTATCAGAATAAGACAACGGACGATAGACCATAGACCGTGGTCAATCGTCCGTTGTCCATCGTCAATCTTATGAAAAAACACAACATCATTTTGCAACCTTCCGGTCGGCGCGGGCAGATAGATGAAGGGACATCCGTCCGTTCGGCAGCGCGGGAATTGGGTGTGGAGATCGAGTCGATCTGCGCCGAGAATGCTACCTGTGGCAAGTGCATGGTCTTGGTGGAAGCGGGTCGCTTCGAGAAGTACAACCTCGAGTCGAGCCAGGAAAACCTCTCCCCTGTTGGCACCGAAGAACGCGCTTATCTTGAACGCCGTCCCAAACTGTTGAAAGACAAAGGTTGGGAGATCGGTCAAGTGCGGCTCTCGTGCCAGGCAAAGATTTGTGGCGATGTGCTCATCAACGTGCCCGAAGAAAGCCGCGGCAACAAGCAAATCGTACGCAAGAGCGCCAGCAACCGCGAGATCGAGGTCAAGCCCGCGATTCGTAAATATCTGGTTTCGATGAGCCCACCCACATTGGAGCGCCCCGTAGCAGATTGGGAACGTCTCGCCAAGGGATTGGAAACATCCATGGGGCTGGTACGCGGCGGCGAGGAGAAACTTCCGCGTTGGTATGACTTTGATATTGATTACGCTTGTCTGCGGACTCTTGCTAAAACTCTGCGTGATGCAAAATGGAATGTGACCGTCACCGTGCGCAATGATAAGGAAGTGATCGCTGTGCAAGCGGGTTATCACGAAGATAGCTACGGCGCGGCAGTAGACATCGGCTCGACGACGGTGGCGCTGTATCTGTGCAACTTGCGCACGGGTGAAGTAGTCGCTTCTGAATCGGAAATGAATCCGCAGATCGTGTACGGCGAGGACGTGATGTCTCGCATACAGTATGCAATT